>DATHEV010000750.1:0-2048 GCA_035318405.1 Iamia sp. | reverse complement strand
CCGGGCGGCGGCCGTCCCGCTGGTGGCCCACGAGCAGCGCTGGCTGCCGTCGCTGGCGCCGCGGCTGCCGCTCCCGATCCCGGCCCCGGTGCGCATCGGGACGCCCGGCGAGGGCTACCCGTGGCCGTGGAGCGTCCTGCCCTGGTTCCCGGGGACGACCGCCCTGGCGACTCCGCCCGCCGACCTCGGTGCCACCGCCGAGGTGCTGGGGCGCTTCCTGGCCGCCCTGCACCAGCCGGCGCCGCCGGATGCGCCGGTGAACCCGTTCCGGGGCCAGCCCGTGGCGACCTGCACCGAGCGGGTCCACGAGCGGCTGGACCAGCTCGGGCCGGTGGTCGATCGCACCGCCCTGCTCGCCGTGTTCGACTCGGCGGTCGCGGCGCCGGTGTACGCCGAGGCGCCGGTCTGGCTCCACGGCGACGTCCACCCGGGGAACCTGGTCGTGGCCGACGGGGCCGTCAGCGCGGTCATCGACTTCGGCGACCTCACCGCCGGCGACCCGGCGTCGGACCTGGCCGTGGCCTGGATGCTGTTCCCGCCGGAGGCGCGTCCCCGCTTCGTCGCCGCCACCGGCCACGACGACCCGGAGGTGTGGCGCCGGGCCCGGGGCTGGGCCGTCAACCTGGGCCTGGCGATCCTGGCCCACTCGGCCGAGCACCCCGACTTCCGCGCCCTCGGCCTGACCACCCTCGCCCAGGCCACCGAGGGCTGATCCCGCCGGAACCCCTTCCCGCGCGGTGATGCACCGCCGGTGGCCCATCACCGCGCGAGAACGGCGCGCCCCCTGTTCCGGCGCGGTGGTGCGCCGCCGGTGACCCACCACCGCGCAGGAACAGGTCGACCTTCCGGCGCGGTGGTGCGCCGCTGGCGACCCACGAGCGCGCGGGAAGCGGCACCGGCGCGGTCAGCGGCGGCGGCCGGGGCGGGGACGGGGGCGCTTCTTGGGGAGCGGGCCGCCCAGCTCGTCGAGGGCGGAGGTGGCCGTGGTGTGGCGCTCCTCGGCCGCGGCCACGGCGGTCTCGGCCTCGGCGACCGAGCTCCGGGCCTCGGCGACCCGGGCCTCCAGGTCGGCCAGCTGCTCCTCGAGCTCGGCGACGGCGGTGACCGCCCGCTCGTGGGCCGAGGTCGCCTCGGCCACCTCGGCCTCGGTCTCCCCCACCGCCGCCTCGGCCACCCGGCGGGCCTCCTCCTGGGCCTCGCGCTCCGCCTCGGCGGCCTCGTCCTCCTCGGTCGTGGCCGTGTCCTTGGCGGCCGCCTTCTTCGTGGCGGCCGCCTTCTTCGTGGCGGCCGCCTTCTTGGCCGCCGCCTTCTTCTCCCGGCGGGGGGCCAGCTCGTCGGGCGGGGCGTCGTCGTCCTCCTCGTCCCCCGGCAGGTCCAGGAGCCGACCCTCCAGCCAGGCCTGGCGGGCGGCGGGGTCGGCCAGGACCTCGCGCAGGGCCAGCCCGACCTCGAGCCGGTCGACGTTCCCCTCCACCTCGTCGGCCAGCTCGGCCACCTTGCCGACCACGTCCCGGAACCGCTTCAGCAGTGGCCGGACCCCACCCCCGCTGGCCTGCGCCGTCTCCAGCTCCTCGGCCACGTCGGCCGCCGTGGCCGCAACGTCGGCGTGGCGCCGGGCCAGCTCGCCCACGATCCACACCAGCCGCACCGGCTTGCGCAGCTTGGCCAGCGCCGCAGCCTCGTCCTTGCGACCCTCGGCCTTCAGCTCCTTGACCCGCGCCGTCCGGGCCGCGACGAACTCCTCGGGCGGGACGGCCAGCAGGGCGGCGACCTCGTCGGGCGCGATCTCGTCGTCGGCAGCCATGTGACCAGCCTGGCCGCGATGATGGGCCCGTGCCCGCCTCCCCCGACCCCGCCACCATCCGGACCTGGGTCGCCGAGGCGCGGATCGACCTGGCCGACCGGCTGGCGGCGCTGCCCGTCGAGGCCTGGGACGCCGACAGCCTCTGCTCCGGGTGGCGGGTCCGCGACGTCGTCGGCCACCTGGTCTTCCTGGCCGAGGGCACCCGTCCGTCGGTGTTCCGGGAGGCCTTCAAGCAGGCGCCGAG
>DATHEV010000749.1:0-3791 GCA_035318405.1 Iamia sp. | reverse complement strand
GAGGGACCCGGTCGGGACCGGAGACGGCCGGCCGAGGCGGCCTCCGGGGCCGTCGGTAGGATACCGGCGTGCCCACAGCACCCGGCAGCCCGGCGCTGTCGCCCACCGACTTCTCGTCCGCCGTGACGGCGATCACCTCGGCCTTCGGCGACCCCACCCGGCGGCGCATCTACCTCCTCGCCCACGAGCGCACCGATGGTGTGACCGCCGCCGAGGTGGCCGAGGTCTGCGACCTGCACCCCAACGTCGCCCGGCACCACCTGGACAAGCTGGCCGGCGGCGGGCACCTGGAGGTCTCGGTCGACCGGGGCCGCGGGTCGGGCCGCCCGTCGAAGCGCTACCGGGCCACCGCCGAGCAGGTCGAGCTGGACGTCCCCGTCCGCCACGACGAGATCCTCCTCGCCCTGCTGGGCGCGGCGCTCACCGAGCTGGGCCCCGAGCGGGCCGAGACCGTGGCCGAGACCGTGGGCGAGCACTACGGCCGGGCCATGGCCAGGCGGATGGACGATGCCGGCGACGCCCCCCGCAGCGTCCGGGCCGCCCTCCACGCCGCCGCCGACGCCCTCAGCGCCCACGGGTTCGCGGCCCACGCCGAGGACACCCGGGGCGCGCTCCGCATCGTCTCCGAGCACTGCCCCTTCGGCGACGCCGCCGTCGAGCACCCCGTCATCTGCGCCGTCGACCGGGGCATGGTGCGGGGCCTCCTGGCCACCCTCACCGACGATGCCGGCACCCGGGCCGAGACCCAGGCCTCGCTGGCCCGGGGCGACCAGGTCTGCATCACGTCGCTCACCGGCGAGCTCGCGGGCTAGCCCTCGCCGACCGGGCGCGACGCCGCCCCGGACCGCCTCTCGTCACCCGCCGGCGCACCGGCGGGACGCGCCTTCCGGGGCGGCCACCCCGCGGGGGGACGGGACAGCAGGCGCCACCATGGGTACGGTCCCACCCGCACCCCACGACCCGGAGACCCCATGCCCCGCCGTTTCGCCCTGATCGCCTCGTCCCTGGCCCTCGCCATCGTCCTCGTCGGCTGTGGCAGCGGCGACGACGACTCGTCCGACGACGGGGGCGATACCACCACCACCGTCGAGGAGTCCACCACCGAGGCCACCAGCGAGCCCGGGGCCGAGGACACCACCGCCCCGGACGACTCCACCGAGCCCACCGAGACCACCGAGGCGCCGGACGAGCCCACGACGACCGCGGGTGGGAGTGGCGAGGCCGACGAGGAGTTCTGCGCCGCCTACGCCGCCTTCGACGAGTCTTCCAACGACTTGCCCGACGAGACGGTCGAGGACATCCAGGCCGGCGGCCAGGTCCTCCTGGAGGGGATCCAGAACGTCCAGGAGGTGGCCCCCGACGAGCTGGCCGAGAACATGAGCACCCTCGTCGACGCCGTCGAGCAGCTGGTCGACGCCATGGCCGACGCCACCACCGTCGAGGAGGCCCGGGATGCCAGCACCGGGATCTTCGACGACGAGGAGTTCCAGGCGGCCGCCCAGCGGGTCGAGTCCTACTTCGGCGACTGCCCCCAGGCCAACGACGACCAGGCGAACGAGGGCGAGGCCGAGCCGCCCACGACCGTCGGCCCCTGACCCGCCGGCGGCCGCCGCCCTTCGTCGGTAGGGTCGTGCAGCGTCACGATCCGGAGACCCATGCCCCGCCGACGCGCCCTGATCGTCTCCTCCCTGGCCCTCGCCGTCGACCGCCGTCACGGGCACGACCGCCGAGGAGTCCACCGAGGCACCCGACGAGACCACCACGACCGCCGGCGAGGACGGCGGTCGTGGTGGCGAGGGTGAAGACGAGCTCTGCGCCGTCTACGCCACCTATGAGGAGGGCATCGCCGACCTGCCGGACGCGTCCGTCCGGGACTACCAGTACTCCGGCGGCGCCCTGCTCGGGAGGACCCGCGAGATCGCCGAGGTGGCCCCCGACGAGCTGACCGACGACATGGACATCCTGGTGGCCGCCGTCGAGCAGAACACCGACGACCTCTCCGGCACCGCCACCGTCGAGGAGGCGCAGCGCATCACGGCCAACGCCCTCGACGAGGACTACCAGGCCGCCGTCGAACGGGTCGCGACGTACGTCGACGAGCACTGCGTGTAGGCCCAGCACGACTGAGCCCGTCGGCGACCGCCGCGGCGTCGGTACGGTCGGGCCGTGCCCCGCCACTACCTCGACCATGCGTCCACGTCGCCGCTGCGACCCGCGGGTCGCCACGCCCTGGTCGCCGCCCTCGACGCGGGGGGCGGCGACCCGGGGCGCATCCACCAGGAGGGCATGGCCACCCGGGTGGCGGTGGAGCAGGCCCGCGAGCAGCTCGCGGCCCTCGTCGGGGCCCGACCCCGCGAGGTCGTCTTCACCAGCGGGGCCACCGAGGCCATCGTCGCCGTGGCCTGGGGTGCGGCCGGGCGGGGCGGGCACCAGGTCCTGACCGCCGTCGAGCACTCGGCCGTCCCCGCCGCCGCCGAGCGCCACGGGCCGATCACCGTCGTGGGCGTCGACGGCCAGGGCCGGGTCGACCCCGACGCCGTCGCCGCCGCCGTCCGCCCCGACACGTCGGTCGTCCACGTCCAGTGGGGCAACCACGAGGTCGGCACCACCCAGCCCCTCGCCGAGGTCGTCGAACGCGTCCACGAGCAGGGGGCGCTCGTCCACGTCGACGCCGCCCAGGCCGTCGGGCGGGTGCCGGTGGACTTCCGAGTCCTCGGGGCCGACCTGCTCTCGCTCAGCGGCCACAAGTGGGGCGCGCCGACCGGCACCGGGGCGCTGCTCGTCCGCCGGGGCCTGCGGCTCGACCCCCTGCTGGTCGGCAGCGACCAGGAGCGGGCCCGCCGGGCGGGGATGGAGGCGGTGCCGGTCCTCGCCGGGTTGGGGGCGGCGGCCGCCTCGCTCGACGACGCCACCCTGGCCACCGAGGAGGCCGAGGCCCGCCGGCTCACCGACCGGGTGCTGGCCGGAGTGGCCGATCTCGACGTGCAGGTCCACGGCGACCCCGTCGGCCGCCTGCCCCACCTCGTCTGCCTCGGCTTCGACGACGTCGAGCCCCAGGCCGTCCTGCTCGGCCTCGACCGGGCCGGCATCGCCGTCCACTCCGGCTCGGCATGCTCGTCGGAGAGCCTGGAGCCGTCGCCCACCCTCGCCGCCATGGGGGTCGACGCCCTCCGCTCGCTCCGGGTCTCGGTCGGCTGGACCACCACCGACGCCGACGTCGATGCCCTCCTCGCCGCCCTGCCCGAGGTCCTCGCCGGGTTGCGCGCCCTCCGCCGCTGACGCCGCGGGGTGACGAGGGGCACGGGCGGCGCACCTGACGAGGGGTCGGGGCGACCGCTACCGTCGCCGTCGTGACGCTCTACCTGGTCCGCCACGCCAACGCAGGAAGCCGAGCGGACTGGGACGGGCCCGACGTCGAGCGGCCCCTGAGCGGCAAGGGCCGCCGTCAGGCCGAGGCCCTCACCGCCCACCTGGCCGACGCCCCGGTGAAGCGGGTGCTGTCGAGCGCCGCCGTCCGCTGCCGCCAGACGGTCGCCCTCGCGGCCGAGATCCGCGACCTCGCCGTCGAGGTCGACGACGCCCTCACCGAGGGGGCCTCGGCGGCGCAGACCACCACCCTCCTGTACACGCTGGCCGAGGAGGGCGACGACGTCGTCCTGTGCAGCCACGGCGACGTCATCCCGGCCGCCATCGAGGCGCTGCGCGGCGACGGGGTCGACGTCGGCGACCGCCACGGCCTCCCCAAGGGCACGCTCTACGTGCTCGCCGTCGACCCCGACAGCCGCATCGCC
>DATHEV010000748.1:0-12373 GCA_035318405.1 Iamia sp. | reverse complement strand
TGGGGCTCGCCCGGCGTGGGGTTGACCTGGATCGACTCGTACAGACGGGACACGGCGACCCGGGACCCGCCGGAGACGTCGCCGGCGGCCACGTCGGGCAGGGTCAGCTCGCCGACGCCGATGTCGTAGGGGGCGAAGCCGCTGGCCAGGTCGGGGCAGTGGTCCTGGTAGAAGGCGAGCACGGTGCTCGTGCCCGGCAGGGTGACGAGGCTCTGGGTCCAGGCGAAGGCCTTGCGCCCGCCGGAGCAGGGGATCGTCCGGTGGTCCGGGCCGTAGCGGTTGCCCGAGACGATGAAGGCCTTCGGCCGCGCCGGGTAGGCGGCCTCGGTGAGGTGCACCGGGTCGCTGGGGGTGGGATCGGTCTCGGTCGGGGCCAGGCCCGCCGTCCCCGAGGGCACGAAGCTGACCGTCGACGTGTAGCTCGGGGCCGGCCCGGTGATGTCGTCGTGGATGCCCGTGTCGCAGAACAGCCAGAGGGATCGGCCTCCGGGGACCTCGACGCTGTGGCCGCAGTCCCGGGAGATCAGGCGCTGGGGACCGGAACCGGTGGGGAAGGCGTTGGCCGGCGGGGCGAGGGTCGTGGCGATGGTGCCGCCGTCAGCGGCGAGGACGGGGGGGACGACCGGGGCGGCGACGACGGGCGCCGGGGTGGCCACGACGGCGCTGGCGGCGCCGATCAGCCCGGCGAGGAGGACGACGAGGGGGCGCAGGCGCAGACGCGGCGGTGCGAGCGGATGCGGCGGGCGGGACACGGGAGACCATCGACCACTCTCCGTGTCTGTTGAGAACTACTCTCCGTGATGTATTTCACGTCACAGCCAGCCCTGGCCCGGTCGGTCGCCCGCACCTTTTCGCCGGAGGATGTGGCGGGCCTAAGTTGCAGCCATGACCGTGCACCCGCTCAGCGAGCAGATCGCCGACCTGGCGGAGCTCAAGGAGGAGGCCCGGCAGCCCGGGTCCGAGCGCTCCATCCAGCGCCAGCACGACCGGGGCAAGATGCTGGCCCGGGAGCGCATCGAGTACTTCCTCGACGAGGGCTCCTTCCACGAGCTCGACATGCTGGCCCGGCACCGCAACCCGGCCATCCCCGAGCGGCCCCTCACCGACGGTGTCATCACCGGCTGGGGCAACGTCGACGGGCGCAAGGTCTTCGTCTTCAGCCAGGACTTCACCCTGTTCGGTGGGGCGCTGGGCGAGGTCTTCGCCGAGAAGATCCACAAGGTCATGGACCTGGCCCTGAAGGTCGGCGCGCCGGTCAGCGGGCTCAACGACGGCGCCGGCGCCCGCATCCAGGAGGGGCCGGTCAGCCTGGCCTCCTACGGCGGGATCTTCTACCGGAACGTCAAGGCCTCGGGCGTCACGCCGCAGATCAGCGTGATCATGGGCCCGTGTGCCGGCGGCGCCGTCTACAGCCCGGCCATGACCGACTTCGTGTTCATGGTCGAGGACACCTCGTACATGTTCATCACCGGCCCCGACGTGGTGAAGACCGTGACCGGCGAGGACGTCACCCAGCAGGAGCTGGGCGGCGCCCACGCCCACTCCGCCAAGTCCGGCGTGGCCGCCTTCACCGCCGCCGACGACCGGGCCGTGCTCGACGACGTCCGCTACCTGCTCAGCTTCCTCCCCGCCAACAACATGGAGGAGGCACCCCGAGCGGTGCCCACCGACGACCCCGATCGCAGCTGCGACGAGCTGGCCGGGATGATCCCCGACAGCCCCAACCAGCCCTACGACATGCGCAAGGTCATCGGCGTGATCGTCGACGACGAGGACTACGTCGAGTACTTCCCGGCGTGGGCGCAGTCGATCACGTGCGGCTTCGCCCGCATCGACGGCCAGCCCGTCGGCATCGTGGGCAACAACCCGATGTTCTACGCCGGCGTCCTCGACATCGACTCGTCGGAGAAGGCGGCCCGGTTCGTCCGGGTCTGCGACTCGTTCAACATCCCGCTGGTGACCTTCGTCGACGTGCCCGGCTTCCTGCCCGGCGTCGGCCAGGAGCACGGCGGCATCATCCGCCATGGCGCCAAGCTGCTCTACGCCTACTGCGAGGCCACCGTGCCCCGCATCCAGATCATCACCCGCAAGGCGTACGGCGGCGCCTACGTGGTGATGAACTCGAAGTCGATCGGCGCCGACCTGGCCTTCGCCTGGCCCAACGCCGAGCTGGCCGTGATGGGCGCCACCGGCGCCGTCGAGATCCTGAACCGCACCGAGATCAACAAGGCCGCCGACCCCGTCGCCCGCAAGGCCGAGCTGGTCGACGACTACAGCGAGATGTGGTGCAACCCGTACGTGGCCGCCGAGCGGGGCTACGTCGACGACGTCATCGACCCGGCCGAGACCCGGCGCAAGCTGGTCGAGGGCCTGGCCATGCTGCGCACCAAGCGCGAGGAGCTCCCGCCCCGCAAGCACGGGAACATGCCGCTGTGAGTGCGGAGGTCGGCGGGATCCACCCGGCTCCGACCGACGAGGAGGCGGCCGCCATCGTCGCCTCGCTCGAGGTCGCCTGGCCGCGAGCGGTCGTCGCGGGCGAGGCGCTGGCGCCGCGCTGGCGCTGGAGCGGCCGCTGGTGGTCCAAGCCCGTCCCCCTCAGCCGCCGCCGCCCCTGGTAGGTCGAGGGCCTCCGAACGCCCCTGCTCAGGTTGGTCGGCGCCGTGAGCGTCCTCCGTTCGGTGCTCGCCATGGCTCCGGCCGTGGGCGGCTCGCTGCGCTCGCGTCCGGATCGGCCTCCGCTGCTGCGCTCCGCGGCGGAGGACGCTCACGGCGCCTTGTGTGATCCGGGCGCCCACCTCGTTGGTGCTTGCGCCCCTGATCGGCCGCACGTCTCGTCGAGCGCACCCGGCGGCGGTCGCTGACCCGGGCCCGGCTCGTCAGAGGGGACAGGTGGTGGGGTCGAGGGGGGCGTCGAGGCGGTAGGCGGCGTTGACTCCGTCGCGGACGATGAGGTGGGCGGCGGGGTCGCCGTCGAAGACCTCGGGGGGCGGGACGGCCAGCGGGAGGAGGCCGTAGGGGCTGATCACCACGACGTCGTAGCGGCCGCCGAGGTGGGCCCGCCACCGGGCGCACGGCGTCCCCGGGCCGAGCGGCGGCGGGCTGCCCATCTCCACGTCGTTGGAGAGGTCGGGGCCGAACAGCGGGTACGTCTCCACGCTGCCGAACAGGCCCACCCGCTCGCCGCTCACGTCCCGCACGGCGGTGACCACGACGTCGCTCGGTGGCAGGCCGGCACCCGCGTAGCGGCCATCCTCGTGCACCGCCTGCAACGGCCAGCCCACGGCCACGGCGGCCAGCACGACGGCGACCACCAGGGCGCGCCGGTCGACGAGCCTCCGTCGGACCAGCACGACCCCGCCCGCCGTCGCCGCCCCGCCGACGAGCACCACGACGACGGCCTCGAAGGTGGCGCCGGGCCACGCCGCCACCCGCTCGACGTGCTCGGCGGTGGCCCCCACCCCGACCAGCACGGTGGCGATCGCCCCCAGCCAGAGCCGCCCCGCCGCGCTCGGTCCGACGGCGACCGCAGCCAGCACCGCACCGAGGAGGAGGGTCGGGGCCAGGTACCGGATGTTGAACCCGAAGGTGATCCCGGCCGTGAGCGGGGTGGCCAGATGGCCGACGACGCCGGCCAGCACCAGCAGCCCGGCGATGCGCTCGACCGCCGGTCGGCCCCGCCGGGCGGCGAGGGCGGCGCCCAGCCCCGCCAGCGCCAGGACGAGCGGCCACGCCGGACCCAGGGCTTGGTGGAGCCCCGGTCGGTAGATGGCGTGCCACGTGGCCCGGTCGAGATCGTGGGCGGTGAGGAGCGAGGGTGACTGGCCCTGGACCGTCACCCGGTCGAACAGCCCCGGGACGGTGAACCACGGCAGCGGGCTCCCGCTCAGCACCCAGCTCCGCCCGAACCAGAAGACGCCCAGCGCCGCCACCGATCCGAGCCACCACGCCGCCGGCCGCCCACCCCGACGGACGTAGGCCAGGGCGGCCACGGCGACGACCAGGACGACGAGCGGGAGGGCGATCGTCACCTTGGTGCCCAGGGCGAGCCCGGCGGCGACGCCCGCCACGGCCAGCGGCGGAGCCCGCAGGTCGGACTCGAGGAGCAGCGCCACGGCGGCCAGGAGCAGGGCGGCGCAGCCGATGTCGGTCGACGCCTGGCCGGGCTGGGTGGCGGCGAGGAACGGTGCCCCGAGCACCACCGCGGCGGCGGCCAGGGCGGCCGGGCCGGCCCGGCGTCGCTCGCCGATGCACCAGGCGGCCAGGAGGGCGAGCACCAGCCACCCCAGGTTCACCAGCGGGGAGAGCCCGTCCCGCCCGAAGGCCAGCAACCCGAGGGCGTGCACCAGCTGCCCGTCGAACGGAAGCCAGCGGGCCGCCTCGTAGCCCACGCCGTCGAGGGCGCCGAAGCCACCGGCCTGGGTGAACCGAGCGGCGAACGGGCCGTGGTACCAGAGGGTGTCGGGGTGGACCATGCCCCGCCCGATGCCGTCGGCGGTGTGGGCCACCCACTGGGCCACCACCACCCCGACCGGCCCGGCCGCCAGCGCCCACTCCCACCACGCCCGATCGGGGCGCCGGGCCGCGGCGGACGTGGGCGCCGCGTCGGGCGCGGTCGGCGCCGGCCCCATTCCGGACGCCGACCGCTCCCAACTGCCGGCCCCCACCGGCACCGCCACCCGGGCCGCCGCCGCGACCGGGGCCAGAGCCGCCGCCCATGCCGCCGGCCGCTCCCCCACTCCGTCCGACTCCACTGCCGACTCCAGCCCGGCCACCACGCCCGGTGCCGTCCGCCCCGCAGAGCTCGCCGACTCCAGCCCGGCCGCCGCGCCCGGTGCGCCCGCCAGGCCCGTCGACACCGACCCGGATGCCGTGTCCGGCGCAGAGCTCGCCGAGCCCAGCCCGGCCGCCGGTGGGTGGCGGCGGGCCCACCGGCGAGCGACGACGCCGGCGAGGAGCCCGGCCCCCACCTCGGCGGGCAGCACCACCGTCCCGGTCAGCAGCCCGACCGACCCGGCCAACCGGGCGACGCCCATGCCCAGGCCGAGGGCGATGACCGTCTGGGCCAGCGCGGCCCGGGCCCCGGCCCACCCCGGCAGGGCGGCCCGCCGCACCGCCCCGGCCCCGTGGACCAGGGCGCCCACCACCGCCACGACGGCCGCGCTCCCCACGATGTACGTCCCGCCGTCCACTCCGCCTGCTCCCTCAGCCGCCCGGCCTCGTCCGACCGGGGGGCGGATCGACCGGGGTCGGTGGCGCGCCGCTCGGCATCATGGGGCGATGGCTCCCGTCGACCTGGTCCTCGCCTCGGCCTCGCCGGCCCGGCTCGCCCTGCTCCGGGCGGCCGGCATCGAGCCGACCGTCGTGGTCAGCGACGTGGACGAGGACGCCCTCACGGCCGAGATCGGGGCCGACGAGCCCGAGGTCCTGGTCGCCGCCCTGGCCCGGGCCAAGGCCGAGGCGGTGGCGGCCCGGCTGGAGCCGACGGTGGCGCGCACCGTCGTCCTCGGCTGCGACTCGCTGTTCACCATCGACGGCCAGACGTGGGGCAAGCCCGAGAGCCCGGCCGCGGCGACGGCGCGGATCCGCGCCATGCGGGAGCACGAGGGCATCTTGCGGACCGGTCACCACCTCCTAGACGCACGAGACGGCCGTTTCGTTCACCGGGTGGCCGAGACGGTCGTGCGCTTCGGGCCCATGACCGACGGCGAGGTCGACGCCTACGTGGCCACCGGCGAGCCGCTGCGGGTCGCCGGCAGCTTCACCCTCGACGGGCGGTCGGCGCCCTGGGTCGAGGGCGTGGTGGGCGATCACACCAACGTCGTGGGCCTGTCGCTGCCGACCCTGCGCGGCCTGTTGGGCCGCCTGGAGATCTCCATCGTCGACCTCTGGGACACCCCGTGACGCCCGCGGCGACGGCGACGAGCCCCGCCCTGCGGATCGGGCCCCTGGCCCTCGACGTGCCCGTGGTGCTGGCCCCGATGGCCGGGGTGACCAACCGGGCCTTCCGGCGGCTCTGCCGCGACTTCGGGGCCGGGCTCTACGTGAGCGAGATGATCACGGCCCGGGCGCTGGTGGAGGGGAACACCCGCACCCTCGACATGGTCCGCTTCGACCCCGACGAGCGCCCGCGCAGCGTCCAGCTGTACGGCGTCGACCCCCGCGTGATGGGCGAGGCGGTGCGGATCCTGGTCGGCGAGCACGGCGTCGAGCACGTCGACCTCAACGTGGGCTGCCCCGCCGCCAAGGTCACCCGGAAGGGGGGCGGCTCGGCCCTCCCGGTGCGGCGGGCCCTGTTCGGCGCCCTCGTCGAGGCCTCGGTCCGGGCCGCCGGTCCGGTCCCGTTCACGGTGAAGATGCGCAAGGGCATCGACGACCACCACCTCACCTACCTGGAGGCGGGGCGGATCGCCGAGGACGCCGGGGCCGCCGCCGTCGCCCTCCATGCCCGCACGGCCGAGCAGCTCTACTCCGGCACCGCCGACTGGGCCGCCATCGCCCGTCTCAAGGAGACCGTGACCACCGTCCCCGTCCTGGGCAACGGCGACATCCTCGAGGGCAGCGACGCGGTGCGGATGATGGCCGAGACCGGCTGCGACGGCGTCGTCGTGGGCCGGGGCTGCCTGGGCAAGCCGTGGCTGTTCCGCGACCTGGCCGACGCCCTCGCCGGCCGGCCCGTGGCCCCGCCGCCGCGGCTCGGACCCGCGGTCGCCGTGCTCCGCCGCCACGCCGACCTGCTCGTCGAGGTGTTCGGCCCCGACCGGGGCGCCCGCGAGGTCCGCAAGCACACGGGCTGGTACCTCGCCGGCTATCCCGTCGGCGGCGAGGTCCGCCGGGCCCTCTCCCAGGTCGCCAGCATCGAGGAGATGAACACCCGCCTCGACGCCCTCGACCCCGATCTCGCGCTCCACCCCGGGTCCGAGCGCACCATCCGGGGCCACACCGGTGGGCCCCGCCGGGTCACCGTCCCCGACGGCTGGTTCGCCCTGGCCGACGACCCCACGCCGCCCACCGGCGCCGACGCCGTCGTCTCCGGCGGCTGACCCCACTGCCACCCCCACCCCGACGAACTCGGTGGAGTAGGTGACCGGTTTCGGGCACCTACCCCACCGAGTTCGCCATAGGGTCCGGGCGTGACGACGATCCCCGTGGAGTCGATCGGCGAGCTGACGACGGTGGCGAGCCGGTACGCCGTCGTCCACACCGGTCACGAGGTGCGGCGCTACGAGGACCTCGAGCCCGACACCGAGCACGACATCGACGGCTTCGCCTTCCGCACCCTCCCGGAGCCGGGCGAGCTGCTGGCCACCGTCGCCACCGTCAACGACGTCCACTTCGGCGAGACCGTGTGCGGGATCATCGACGGCAGCGACATGGGCCCGACGTTCTCGTCGGCGCCCGGCGAGCCGCCGTACCCCGAGGTGATGAACGGCGGGGCCGTGGCCGAGATCGGCGCCCTCGATCCCGACGCCGTGATCGTCAAGGGCGATCTGACCAACGGCGGCACCGACGCCGAGGTCGACGCCTTCCTCGCCGCCTACGGGTCCCTGGCCGACCGCATGACCTGGGTCCGGGGGAACCACGAGTCGCACAAGGGCCTCCAGCGGGGCGCCGTGCCGGTGCAGACGGTCGACCTGCCCGGCGTGCGCATCGTCCTGCTCGACACCTCGCTCGAGGGCGTCGAGAACGGCGGCGTCGATGCCGACCAGCTGGCCCAGCTCGACGCCCTCGCCGCCGAGGCCGACCGGCCCGTACTGCTGATGGGCCACCACCACGCGTGGAACCCGGACTCGGCCGAGCGGCCCGAGCAGTACTTCGGGATCAACCCCGACGACTCCGAGCGGCTGGTCGAGGTCGTGGCCCGGCGGCCCCGGATCGTGGCCCAGCTGGCCGGCCACACCCACCGCAACCGGGTCCGGCGCTTCGCCGCCACGGGCGACGTCCCGTGGGTCGAGGTCAGCTGTGTCAAGGACTATCCCGGGGCCTGGGCCGAGTACCGGGTGCACGAGGGCGGCATCGTCCAGGTGTTCCACCGGATCTCGACACCCGAGGCGCTGGCCTGGACCGAGCAGACCCGGCACATGTACGGCGGGCTCTACGCCGACTACGCCTTCGGCACCGTCGCCGACCGCAACTTCGCCATCCCGATCGAGCGCCCCGCGCCAACCTGATGCTCCCCCCGTGACTCCTACGGGTGTGGACGGGGAGATCGAGGACTGCATCCGCAGCGAGTACCGCCGGCTGGTCGGAGCCGTCTCCCTGGTGACCGGGTCGACGGCCGCGGCCGAGGACGCCGTCCAGGAGGCCTTCGCCCGGGCCTGGGAGCGCAGCCGGCGGGGCCAGACCTTCACCCACCTGCCCGGGTGGGTGGCCACCGTCGCCCTCAACCACGCCCGGGGCGGGCACCGGCGGCGCCAGACCGAGGAGCGGGCGCTGGTGCGGCTGACCGCGGCCCCGGCTCGCGCCGCCCACTCCACCGCCGACGACGTCGTCACCGAGATCGCCGTGCGGGCCGCCATCGACCGGCTGGCCGGACGCCAGCGCGAGGTCGTCGTCCTGCACCACCTGCTCGACATCGACGTGGCCACGACGGCCGAGCTGCTGGGCGTGTCCGAGGGGACCGTGAAGTCGGCCCTGCACCGCGCCCGGGCCCACCTCGCCGAGACGCTCACCGATCACGAGGAGGAGCTGACGTGACCGACCCCATCGCCGTGCTGCAGCGGGCCGCCGAGGAGGCGGGCGCCCGGGCCCGGGAGACCGACCCGGTGGCCGCCGTCCGCGCCCGCGTCGAGCACCGCCGTCGCGGCCGTCGGGTTCGCCGGGCGGCCGCCGCGGCCGCCGTCGTCCTCCTCCTCGTCGGTGTCGTCGCCGTCGTGGCCGCCCAGGGCGACGACCAGGAGGGCGTCGTCGTGTCCCCGAACCCCGACCCGACCACGCCGAGCCCGACCGACGCCGAGGTCCCCCCGTCGCCGCTCGCCGCCCGCAACCGCGTCGCCCTGGCCCCCGCCGGCGACGAGGTCGTCGTGTGGGGAGGCGTCAGCGGCCAGGTCACCGAGCTGTCCGACGGGGCCGCCTACGACCGCACCACGGGCGAGTGGCGGATGCTCGCACCCTCGCCGCTCCCGGTCGAGGAATCCGGGGGCATGGTCCCCGTCGCCGCTCCCGTCGAGGGTGGGGTCGTCGTGGCCCGGGGCACCACCGTGGCCCGCTGGGACCAGGCCACGGGCACCTGGGACCGACTGGACGACGCCCCCGGCCTCGTCGCCGACCTGACCGCGGTGACGGACGGACGCCTGGTCAGCATCAGCGCGGGGGCCGTCCTCGACGTGGCCGGCGGAGCGTGGGTGCGTCCGACCGCCCCGCCCCCGTACGGCCTCGAGCGCACGACCCAGGTGTGGACCGACGACGAGGTCCTCGTCCTGGGGGCGTCACCCGACGGTGACCCGGACCGCACGTACATCCTCGGCTTCGACCCGGAGGCGGTCGCGTGGCGCGAGGTCGCTCCACCCCCGGCCGCCATGGTGGGGCCCGCCGGCGTCGCCGCGGCCTGGGACGGCGAGCGGGTCGTCGTCACGGACGACGAGATGCGGGCCGCCACCTACGACCCGACCTCGGGCGCGTGGGAGCGACTGGAGGCCGTGCCGGCCCGTTTCGCCGAGCACTACCCGTCGATGGCGTCTGTCGATGGTGCGACCGTGGTGTCGATGGCCCTGACGCTGGCGGTGCTCGAACCCGGCCAGCCCACCTGGACCCCGTTCCCGTCGCCCAACCCGAGCGACGGCGGGGGACCTCCGGGTCAGTGGCTCGTGCCCGTCGACGACACCACCATCGGGACCTGGATCGACGACGCCGGGCCGAACGATCCCGACCTCGCCCTCTTCGACCCCACGGCGGTGGGCGAGCGCGAGCAGCGCCGCCAGGTCGGCGTGGTGGCCGTCGCGCTCGGCCCCGACGACGAGGTGGAGGGGGCGACCTCCAACCGCCTCGACGGTCGGGTCGTCCTCCAGCTCGATCCCGCCGAGCGGGGCCCGTGCCGGATCGAGAACGGCTTCCCCCTCCCCCAGGGCACGCCCGAGCAGCGGGCGGTGGAGGTGGAGGTCGAGGTCCTCAGCGGGCCGAAGCTGTGGTTCCACGACACCGCCGGCACGCACTGGGAGACCGAGGTGGGCGACCAGGACCTGGTCACCATCGACTGCGACGACCCGGCCGCGGCCAGCCGTCTCGTCGCGGCCATGGAGCTGGCCCAGCCGACGTAGGCGTCGGGCCGATCCGGCGCCGCCACCCAACGCGACGGCCACCCCGTGACTCGGGCGGGTGTGGACGGGGTGAGCGAGGACCGCAGCACCACCGGGACCCGGCGCCGGGGCGCGCGTGGGGCTCTCGGCGCCGGTCTCGTCGTCGTCCTGGCCGTCGTCGCCGGCGCGATCGTCGCCGGGAGCGGCGGCGAGCAGGCCCGGGACGACGCCCCGCCCCCGCCGACGATGATCTCGACGACGCCCACCGAGCCCGCTCCATCCACCACGACGGCCCCGCCGACCACCGGCACCGAAGAGGACCCCGCCGGGGTGCCGCTCGAGCCGCGCGTGGGCGTCGCCACCACGTGGACCGGCTCGGAGGTCGTGATCTGGGGCGGGGAGGCGACGGAGGCCGGGCCCGAGGGCGACGGCGGAGCGGCCCTCGACGACGGTGCCGCCTTCGATCCCGACGCGGGCGCCTGGCGGACGATGGCGCCGTCGCCCCTCCCGCCGGCGCCGACCGACCCCCGACCCGTGGCCGCGAGCACGGCCGGGCGGGTCGTCGTCGCCCGCGGGCCGGATGTCGCCGTGTGGGATCCGGCGACCGACACCTGGGAGGAGCTCACGGACGCCCCCGTCCCGGTCCTCGACCTCACGGCCGTGGCCGATGGCGTCGTCGCCAGCGTGAGCGCCAACGCCCGGCTCGACCTGGCGACCGGCGCGTGGGCGCCGTTCGCCGCGGCGCCGGTGACCTTCACCCGGCCGACGACCCCGGCCTGGACCGGCACCGAGATCGTGGTCATCGGGGCGAACCTGTCGGCCTTCGTGCTCGACCCCGCCACCGGGGCCTGGGCCGAGCCCGTGCCGGCGCCCGACGACGCCCTGAACCCGGCCGCCCTGGCCTCGGCGTGGGACGGCGAGCGGGTGGTGGTCACCGACTACGACATGGGCGCCGCCGCCTTCGATCCGGCGGCACGGGCGTGGACGGTGCTGCCGGACGTCCCCGCCCGCTTCTACGAGCACTACCCCTCCAGCGTCGCCGCCGGCGGGCTCCTCGTCACGGTGATGGCCCTGGCCGTCGTCGTGTGGAACGACGACGGGTGGGTGCCGCTGCCGTTCGACGCCCTCCCCGGCGGGCCGCCCGTCGTCATCGACGCCGCCCCACCCGGCCGGATCGCTTGGTGGGACGTGACGCACTCGGACGTGCCCCCTCAGGTCACGGTCACCAGCTTGACCGACCTCCTCGCCACGCCGCGGCGCCAGGTGGGCGTGGGCACCATCACCCTCGGCCCCGGTGACGAGCAGGAGAACGCCACCTCGGCCCGGAGCTCGTCACCGGTCGGGCCGCCGGCGTTGGCCGTCGATCTGGTGGTGCGGGTGGCCGAGGGCGGGACGTGCACGGTGACCTCGACCTACGGTGGCGCCCTCGGGTCGGACGAGCAGCGGGCGGTGCCCGAGACGATCGAGGGCGGGCATGGGTCCACGCACTGGTTCCACGACCCGGCCGGGCGTCGCTGGGAGGCCGAGGCCTCGGACTCCGACGTGTTCACGGTCGCCTGCGACGACCCCGGCGCGGCCCGCCGGCTGGTCGAGACGGTCGACTTCGGACCGATCCGGTAGCGCCCTCGCCCCCCGTTCTGGCGATCGGATCCGGCGGGAAGCCGCCGGATCCGATCGCCAGTTCGCCGTGGGGGGTGCGAGCGGCGAACATCGGGCGGTGGACGAGAGCCAGGATCGCTTCGCCGACGGGCCCCTGACGGGGATGCGGGTGGTCGACTGCTCGACCGTCGTGGCCGGGCCCGGTTGCGCCCGCTACCTGGGCGACTTCGGGGCCGACGTGGTCAAGGTCGAGCGGCCCGACGGCGGCGACACCACCCGGGCCATGGGCTGGCGGGACCCGGCCGACGACGTGACCCTCTGGTGGAAGTACGAGGGCCGCAACAAGCGGGCGGTGGTGCTCGACCTGAAGGACCCCGACGACCTCGACGTGATGCGCCGGCTGATCGCCACCGCCGACGTGCTGGTCGAGAACTTCCGGCCCGGCACCCTCGAGCGGCTGGGCCTGGCGCCCGACGAGCTGATCGCCGCCAACCCCCGGCTGGTCGTCACCCGCGTCACCGGCTTCGGCCAGGACGGTCCCT
>DATHEV010000747.1:0-20161 GCA_035318405.1 Iamia sp. | reverse complement strand
AGATCGGACGACGCGGCCATGACGGCCTCGGGGGTACCGGTGGGCGCTGCGCAGTTCTCCGGCAGCGGCCAGGGCTCACACAGCGGAACACTCATGTCACCAGCATGGCCTACGGCCCCCCAGGTCAGAGCGGGCAAGGTCGCGCCCAGCTCTCCAGCTACAGACGCACTCGCTTCGATGTCGAGCCCCAGCGCCGGCAGGAGCACGGTCAGGTCGGCCACCGGCGGGCCCTCGACGGTGCCCTGGAGGTCGGCCAGGAGGGCGGGGAGGACGCCGTCGAGCGCCCCGGCGCCGGCAGCGGCGGCGGCCAGCGCCACGTCGAGCGGCGGCAGCCCGGCGGCCAGCGCCCCCGCAGCGGTCGCGGTGCCGGCCAGGGTGCCGTCGAGCGCCGGCAGGACAGCGGTCAGGGTGCCGGCCACGTCGGCCGTTGAGGCGGCCAGGTCCACCACCAGCGCCGGCAGTGTCGCGGCCAGCGCACCGTCGGCGGCCGCAGCCCCGTCGAGCGCGACGCCGAGCGCCGGCAGCACGGCCCCCAGGACGCCGTCAGCGGCCGCAGAGGCCGCCATGGCCACGGAGAGGGCCGGGAGGACAGCCTGGGCCGCTCCAGCGGCTGTAGCGGTGCCCGTGGCCGCGACGGACAGCGCAGGGAGCGTGACAGCCAGCGCACCCACCACGGGGTCGGCGGCCGACGGGCCCCGGTGAGCCCACGTCGTCACCGTCCGGGCCGAGGTCTCCGCCCCGCCCGGTTGCCACGCCGCGGGGTTGATCGACCCGGCCGTCACGGTGTTGGTGCACGAGTCGACGCGGGTCTGGGTCGACAGGATCGACTGCTGCGAGTTGGGGAGCGGGTCGACCGGATCCGGGAACGGGTCCTCGTGCGACACGAACGTCGTCCCCACCAGCGTCTCCTCGGTCCCCCAGGGGAAGACGAGGTTGGGCGGGTCCGGGGTGTTCGACAGGAACGCCACCGCGGGCGGCGTCGCCGTGTCGAAGTTCGACAGCCGCCGCGCCACCGCGGAGAACCGGCAGGTGTTCACCGTGGTCACCGTGATGTTGGCCGGCGGCGTCGCCAGGTAGTCGCAGTACGCGAACGAGCTGGTGACCCCACCCTCAGACGGGGTGTTGTCCACCAGCTCGACCCACCCAGCCGGCCACGTCGTGCCGGGTGCCAGGTTGTTCCGGCCCGTGGCCATCTCGACCGTGACCCGAGACCCGATGATGGTCCCAGCGGGCAACACCACCACGTGGCTGGTGGCGGCCGTCGACCGGAAGCTGGTCTGAACGGCCTCGACGACGGGCGCGGTCATGCCGGTTACCCGGCGGGCATCGTCAGGGTGCCGCTCGTGATCTCGACTTCCAGGCCCACGGAGATGGTGGTGGTGTTGAGGGTCAGCTGGCCCCCACCACCGGTCACCGTCACGGCGCCGTCGAGCACGGTGGCCCCGGTGCTGTCCTTCGCCCGGAACCAGCCGGCCACGCCGTCGTCGACACCCGTGGCCGTCGGGATGGGAGTCACGTCGAGCGTCTTCACACCGGTGACGGCCGCCGCGAAAGCGGGGTCCGACAGGGTGAACGTGAGCAGCAGGTCACCGGTCTCGGCGTCGTTCGCGTTGGCGGGCTGGGCGCCCGTGAACACGTCGATGGTGCCGGGGCCGGCGCCCGCGTCCAGGCGCACGCCGACAGCATCGGCGGCGGCGTTCCTGGACGCGGTCGGGATCCGGGTGGCCATGGCCTACGCCGCGGGCAGCGTGACGGCGCCGCAACCGGTCTCGGCCGGCAGCGGTAGCCGGGTGATGTTGAACCCTCGGTGCGCGTCGGCGGGCACCTGGTTGATGAACTTGGTCGCGCCCGGGCCCGCCCCCCACAGGAGGTTCGCCTTCTCCGACCGGGCCAGGATGCGCCACTCGATGACGTCACCGGCGATGGTGAAGTCGTTCAGGCGGCCCGACGCCACGTGCGGCCACGCCCAGTAGGCGGAGCGCGGGTCGTCCTCGGTGCACGTGTCGGCGTCGGCCTGCCAGACCTCCAGCCCGAAGCGGGCGTCCACCGAGCCCTCCTTGACCCAGAACCCGGTGCCCGTCGCCGGGGTGCCGGTGACGATGATCTCCTGGCCCGTGGTGATGGCCACCAGGTCGGGGTCGATCGCGCAGAGCCGGATGTTCAGCTCGTCACGGAGGAACTCGTCGTTCCCTCGGCGGTTCACGCAGAACCGGCCGTCAGCGCGCCGCAGCTGGTAGGTGATGCCGTCTTCGTACTGGGGCGAGACCTGGACCTCGACGAACCCGGCCGACACGATCAACGAGCCCACGCCCGTGACGGGGGCGCCGCACTCGTCGAGCCGGATCAGTCGGAACAGCGAGCCCTGGATTGGGGAGATGCACTCAGCTACCACGGTCGGCCTCCACAGCCTTGTCGACGGCCGCGACGATCTCGTCGCGGCCCATGGTGTCGGTCACAACCACCGGTAGCCCGGCGGCGGTCAGTCGTGCGGCGTAGCCCGCCCAGGCGTCCCGGGAAGAACCCTGGCCGGCCCTGGGCGGCGCTTCGCCCACCACCGAGACCGCATCGGTGGTGTCGTCGGCCGTCACGGGAGGGTGAACGGCCGTCGAGCCGGGCAGCGGATCGCGCACGAGCTTGCTCAGCTCGCCCCGCTGCTCGTCGTCGAGGGCGTCGAGCCCCTCCACTTCGATCTCGTTGGCGCCGTACGGGCGCCACACCAGGCCCGCCTCGGCGAAGATGCCGGCGGCCACCAGCAGCCGCTCCTGGCCACGGAGACGGAGCCGGATCACGGCGCCTCCTCCAGCGTGACCTCGGCCGCTGCCAGGCAGCAGTCGAAGGTGACCGAGTAGAGCCGGTACACCAGGTAGAGCGTCGTGTTCTGGAGCCGGCCCACGATCTCGCCGGGCTGCGAGCCCAGGTCCTGGATCGGGCCCCGCTTCACCTGAACGGCGCCGGTGGCGTAGAACCAGCCGGTGCCAGCGGCCGGCGCCGACCCGTCGGGCCCGGGGTAGGCGCCACCGGAGTAGGCGGCCACCCGGTTGCCGGCGAGCGTGCGGAGCTGCTCGCCCTCGCGGCGCACCACGTAGGCGTTGTCGAGCAGCGCCAGCGCCGCCCGCGGGACGTGGATGACGCCCTCGCCCCCGTAGCACTCGCCCAGGTAGCCCTCCAGCAGCCCGACGGCCTCGGCCGGCGTCACAGCGGAGCTGGTGACCTCGGTGGCCGCCATCTGCTTGGTGGGCGTCACGGCGCCCTGGGAGAGCCCGTTCACGACCGTGTCGGAGGCGAGGTGCGGGTACACCGTCGTCGCCGGCCCATCGGTCGGGTGGCCGGTCCAGAACACCCGCTCGACCGCGCGGGCCTCGCCGTCGGTCAGCCGCTGCTCGGCCCGGCGCTTGAGGTCGACGAGGTCGTCACCGAACCCGACCGGTGAGCAGGGCTCCCAGCCGTAGACCCGGAACACGTCCTCGGCCCAGACGTCGACCCCGTCGCCCGTGGGCTCCCCGGTGACCGGGGTCCCCGAGCACGGGATCATCGCCGTGGAGCTGGCCGGCCCACAGACCCGGCCGACCCGCATGGTGCCGTGCGTCCACTCCCTGGGGAGCGTCGCCGGCAGCTCGGCCGCGGTCAGCAGCCCGAACCGCAGGGGGGTGAACGACGGCCCGCCCTCCACTAGTGCGTACTGGTCAGGCATCGTCGCCCACCCTCCTCTCGGTGACTACCGGCCCTGGCCTACGCCGACGCCGCGGACTGGTCGACCTGGGCGCCGGTGGTGCCCTCGGGGTACATCGTGGCGAAGTTGATGCGAAGCGCCCGGTTGCCTCGGGCACCGATCATCGACGCCTCCTCCGACCAGGCGGCCGTGAAGTCGTTCTGGCTGTTCAGCACGCTGTCGCGCACCACGCCCAGGTTGAGGTTCATGCCACCACCGCGGAAGAAGTGCCCCGGGGGGTACATGCGCACGTAGAACGACGACGGCCACGCCGTCGGGGCCGTGTCGGCGCCCATGGTGCCGGCGGGGGCGGCCCAGCCGGTGGCGTGCTGCCAGTCCTCGGTGAACACGCCGCGCAGGTTGCGGGCGTCGAGCTGCCGCATGAACCAGGAGTCGGCGACCGACAGGTCGTCCCACGCGTTGCGCTTGGCCAGGTCCGACCGCAGCAGGCCACGGACGAACACCGGGATGTCCACCTGCATGACGGCGTTCTCGGGCATCCCGAGGCGGAGCCGCTCCGACGTCGCGGCCAGCTCCAGCGCACCCAGGAAATGGGTGGTAGCGGAGCTGGAGGCACCCATGACCGGGGTCTGGGCCACGACCGTCGGGTGGGCGTCCATCAGGGCGCCGTGCCGGCGGTTCATGACCCGGGCGTGCGCGATCTGCACGAGCGCCAGGTAGTGCCGGATCACCTCCGGATACGCGTCCTGGGTCAGGTTGCCGGCCAGGACGCAGATCCCGAGGAGCCACAGGCGCTCCTCGTTGAAATCCGGGCACGGCGGGCGGAGGCAGCTCTTGACCGGGGTGTCACCGGTCGCGGCCAGGATGTCGTCGGTCTCGGTCCACAGCCACGGCATCGTGGCGTTCGTCGCCACACCCGAGGCGGCCACACCCGACAGACCGAAGAACTGGGCCAGGTCGAGCGACTCAGGCCAGCGGAGCCCGCCCCGGCGGATGCCGACGGTCGGGATCTCGATCTGGCCGGTCGGCGGGCCGGTGACGTCCCAGAACGAGTAGTCGATCTCGCTGGGGGCACACCAGCCACCGGCGGCCACGAGGGCCTCCATGCCCGAGCGGGTGCTGGGCGCACGGGTCAGCTCGGCGAACGCAGCCTCGACCTCGGCCAGGGACGCACCCTCGCCGATGACGTGCTGGTAGTTGCGGGCGATCGACGCCACCGGCATCGGCGAACCGTTGCCCGAGGTGACCGCCATCGTGCGGGCCCGCTCACCGAACGCCGACACGAGATCGTTCAGCGACTCCAGGCGCTGGCCGCCCCGGGTGGGGAGGTTGCCGGCGGCCGTGATGACCAGCTCGTTGACCTCGGCCCGGGAAGGCGCGGAGGGAGCCGGCGCGTTGCGGGCGATGTCGGCCATCGACATGGCCGGGTTCATGGTGCCGGCCCGGGGGCGGGCAGCGACGGTCAGCGGCCGGCGGGCGGCGGCGGCGACGGCCTCGACCGGGGCCTCTTCGGCGACGGCCTCGGCGGGCGCCTCGACGGGGGCGGGCTCGCCCTCGACCACGGGCACCTCGGCGGGCGCCTCCTCGACGGGCTCGGGCGTCACCGTGCCACGGGCGTCGAGCACGGCCTGGACGTGGCCGGCCTGGACGGCCTCGCGGCTTTCGATCTCGGTTCCCAGGGCGGCGATGGCCCCGGCCAGCTCACCGGCGCGGGCGCCGTCCTCGGCGGTCACGCTCGACGGGTCCGTCTCGGCGGCGTTGGCCAGATCGTCGAGAGCGGCCTGGCAGCTCTCGCGGAGCGTGGTCAGCTCGGCGGGCTCCAGCGTGGAGAGATCCTCGGGGACGGTCAGGTTCGCGGGGGCCTCGGTGGGCTCGGGCATCGGGTCGGTCCTCTCATGGACGCAAGGTGTGCGTGTAGGGAGTCGACCAGGTCGAGCACTGCGGGCCTCACCGGCGGGGACCAGGTCCCTGACCGAGCGGTGGCTAACTGCGGAGAGTATGCGCCCGCCACGGACGGGGTGTCAACGCGGCCCGGACGCGCAACCGCCCCCCGGCGGCAGGTGTGCCAGGGGGCGGTGCGGGCCCGGAGAGGCCGATCAGGAGCGAGTGTAGGGGAACACCTGCCGCCCGATGTGTTCGGTGTACGCAGGGGGGATCGCCTGTGCCAGCCCGGGCTGATGCTCGGTCCAGTCGATCCCTAGGGCCTCGGCCGCCTCGCGGCCAGCCACCTTGACGCCCCCACCTCCGCCTCGACGGGCCCGGCCGGAGTCGGCGCCGCCGTTCCCGTAGACCCCCACGGGCGCACCCTGCGTCTTGTGGTCACACGCCGGGGCGTTGAGCCCCACGCTCGACGCGAACAGACGGTGACGTCTAACCCGGAGCCCGAATGAGGAGCCGCAGTAGGTCACGGACTCGGACGGCATCGGAGCCCCAGGCACGTTCTCAACGATCCAGACGCCTCCCCAGTCGGCGAGTCTCGCCAGCGTGGGAGTCAGCAGGTCGGGGTGAGGGTCGAACAGCTGGGCGCGGTGTTGGTGCCGGGCTACCGAGAACCTCTTACAAGGAGGCGACGCGTGGACGGCGTCGAACCCGTCGACCGGGAACGTGAGGGCGTTGGCCAGGTGGAACTCGTAGGGGTAGTGAGGTTGGCGCACCAGGTCGACACCTACGACGTCGAAACCTGCCCGGTGGTAGCCCGTTGCGGCACCTCCAGCGCCACAGAACAGGTCCAGCAGCCGCGGACGTGTCATGCCAGCATGTGCAGGCGCCCCAGGAGGGCGTCGATGCTCTTGGCCCGTGCTCGCTGGCCGCTGTGTTCCCACGCCCGGTCGTGCCACAAGTCGGCCAGGTCGGCGACGCTCTCCGTCGCCCGGTCCAGGTCAGAGATCCCCAACCGGCGCCCGTTCAAGGAAGCCCACTGGGAGCCGTGAGCAGCGTCGCTATCCACGACGCGACGAACCTCGGCCGCCTGGAACGTAGTGAGAACCAACGTGGTGGTGGTCGGTGAGGCCATGGACAGACAGTACCACGGTAACGGCTCACGTGCAACTACTCGGGGCCGGAGCCGCCCGGGTAGCCGGAGTCGGGCGGGGTCTCGGTCACCCACACGTCGTAGCGGTGGACGGGGGAGTCGGGGTCGTTCGGGTCCTCGTTCTCGTGGACCGAGGCGATGCCCCAGCCCATCGCGCACGTGTGGCACCAGGCGTAGAACTCGGGGTGCACGGAGCGAGCCAGGGGGCCGTGGCCCTGGGGGCAGAACCCCTCGGCCAGCATCGCCTCGGCGATCTGTTCGTGGCCGGCGGCCACGAACCGCTCGTCGGGGCCGGAGGTGAACTCGCGGCCCAGCGGGGCCCACGGGACCGGCCCGGGGTCGAGCCCGGGCCGGTCGGAGTCGGCGGTCATCCCCAGGGGAGCCCGCGGCGGGCGGCGCAGACCGGGCCGTAGCCGACGGCGGTCGACTCGGGCGTGTCCAGCGGGCGGGTGCAGAACACGCAGGCGTGGTACATCTCACCGAACCGGGCGGCGTCCTCCGCCGTGGCCAGCGTGGCGGTGGTGCACCGGCGCAGGGCGCCCCCGGCGAACTCCCAGCCGTAGCCGTCCCACTGGCAGGCGTAGAACCGGCGCGAGCGCTGGCCCTTGTGGATCCGGTAGAACTCCCCGTCGATCACGTGCACGTCGCCCTTCTCCGGCACGTAGGCGTCGGCAGGGGCAGCAGCGGCCGGGGCCGAGCGGCGGGGGAGCCCCATCAGGAGGTCGATCACCACGGAGGCGGCGCCCACCGGGTTGTCGGCCGTGTTGAGGTCGGCCACGGTCTGGTCGGCGTCCATGGGGTGGGCGGTCTCGCGCTCGGCGATCAGGCGGCGCAGCAGATCCTCCTGGGGGCCGGTCATGGTCGGACGGGCCGGCGCCACGGGGGCGGGCTCGACGACGGCCGGCGTGCCCTGGGCGGGCGTCCCGACCGCGGGGCACTCGGACACCTTGTGCTCGACGGCCCACGCCTCGCCCCGGCCACCAGCGTGATTCTTCACGAGCAAGCCGCCCTCGGCCTCGACCCAGCCGCCGCAGCGCAGGCACTTGCCGCCGTAGCGGTTGGTGCGGGCCGGGCGAGCGGCCGGCGTCGCCGGGCGGTCGCCGGTGACCTCGCGGCGCTCGGGAGCGTCGATGTTGTCGGCCCGGTTGGTCGGGGGCCGGAAGTCGTCCAGGCCCCGGCCGATCGCCCATGCGGGGGTGACGTCGCACGGGTGCGAGAAGACCTCACCCAGGTTGGGGAAGGTTCGGCCGCAGGCGCCGCAGTCGGCGGGGCGGTCGGTGGTGGTGCCGGTGAGCATGAACACACCGTACCACGGTAACGGCCCACCAGCAAGCGCGGTAACGGGCCAGGCGCGCCAGTGGCCTGCCACCGGGGGACAGGCCACTGGACAAACCAGGCCGCGATATCGCTCGGGCCCAGGTCAGAGGGGCAGGGGCAGCTGCCCCTACCGGTCAGACGGTGCGGAGCTTCCCCGGGTTGGCCTGCTGGTAGGAGAACGCCGAGCCGTGGTCAGCGAAGTAGGCCACCTGGCCGTCGAGGACCACCCGGTACTTGGCGCCCTCGGGGATCTCCTCGACGCCGTCCGGCAGCACAGCGAGCGGCTCACCGACCGGGGTCCCCCGGTGCTCGGGCCCGGTCATGCCCTCGACGACGAGGTCACCAGAGGTGCGGATCCCGCGCCCGGCCCGGGCGGTCCGGCCACCACCACCACAGCCGCAGCCCATCAGGCCCGCCCCCGTCGAGCAGCCGACAGCACCCGGGCGGCCGGCGTGCGGCCGACCGACGCCGCGAGCCGGGAGATCGTGAGCGCCCGGAGACGGGCAGCCTCGACCTCGGCGGTGGCCACGTGGACCACCGGCACCGCAGAGGCCACGAGGGCGTCCCCCCGGTAGCTGGTCGACGCGTGCGGCATCGCGAACCCGGGGACGGGCACGAGGAGCGCCGCTACCAGCTCCTGCCAGCCCGCCCGGTCCGGGTGGGACTGCCAGTCACCCGAGCACGTGCAGGCGAGCGCACGGGCGATCTGGGCCGGTGTGGTGCCAGGCAGGACGGCGCCGGCCATCCAGACGCCCTGGAGTCGCTTGGACTCGCCGACAGCGACCATGCCGAACACGGAGCACGAGTTGTCGTAGTGCTCGGGGGCGGCGTCGTGGTCGTGGCGCGTCATCGTGGCGTGACCGCAGCCCATGGTCACCGGGCCGGCGGGGACGCGGCCCTCGGCGGTGACCGCCCACTTTCCCATGAACCGGGCGTAGTCCACGTTGCCCTCGGGGGCGAACTGGGTGCGCCCCGCCTTCGCGTAGGCCCGGTGGTTGGTGCCGAACGGGGCGACGAGCCCGTACAGGCGGCCGTCGTCGGTGATCGACAGGGCGCTGGTGATCTCGACGTCGGTGGGCTCCTGGAACCAGGAGGCCGGCGGGAGGTCGGTGAGGGTGACGGTGTAGGCGGCGGCCACGAGGGCCTCGGGTGTCACATCGTGACCGGGATCGCCACACCCTCCGCAGGAGCCGCCGCAGCCGCAGCCGGCGGCGTCGACCAGCCGGATACGGTCGAGGGCCTCGGCGGGGCCGGTCATGACGAGCGGCCCCCGGCCCTCGCCGATCCGGACGTGGGCGGCCACAGCGGGGTCGAGGAGGCCACCGGTGGCCAGAACGACCTCACCGGCGGGCAGCTCGGCGGCGGCCGGGGCGGCGTCGGCGAACATGGCCATCAGCTCGGCCGTGGGCTCCAGCACAGCGTCGGCCTGCGCTGGGGTCGACACGGAGGTCAGCTCGGCCACGTTGACGCCGTCGAGGATCACCTTCTCCGGCTGCTGCACGACCTCTTCGAACGGAGCGCTCGGGTCGATCTCCTCCAGGGAGGGCTCCCCGATCGCCGGCCACACCAGCGTCACCGTGGGCGCGGTCTCGTCGCCCCCGATGCTGACCCACCGGTCGAACCCGGCGACGGCCCGGCGCGCGTGCTCCATGGCGTCGGGGTTGTCGAGGTCCAGGCGGATGAACCCGTAGTCGGCGCTCGGGGTCTCCACGATGCGGGTCACGAGCCCGACGGGCACCACCCGGGGGGTGCCCCCGTGGGCGGAGCTGTTCACCTGGGAGTGATAGGCGAACGGGGGCTCGCGGTAGGTCATGTTCGTGAACACCCGGCCCGAGTCGTTCAGGCCGGTGGCGACGCCCTGCCGGTGCATGATCGCCCGGAGGTGCTCACCCGGCTGGGCCGGCGGCCCGTCGTCGGTGCCGGCGTCGGCCGAGGTCGGGTCACCCGAGGCAGGGGCCCCAGGCTCGACGGCGGCGGTCAGCCCATGCCGGGCAAACGCAGCGTCGATCATCGCTGCCAGGTCGGCGCGGTCCATGTCGATGTCCTCCTCCGGCGGGGCGCCGGCCAGGGTGAAGTCGTAGGCCTCGGCGCCGCGGGTCACGCGGAGGCGGTCGAACGTGATGGGCCCTTCGAACTGCTGGGCCACCTGCTGGACGGTGCCAGCAGGGTCGGGCTGGTAGGAGAGGCACACGTGTGCCACCCACGGGGAGTGCTGCTCGGGCGGCATCCACAGACCCGCCTCACCGTTGGCGACCCCAGCCCGCTGGACCGTGACCCAGGTAGCCGCGTGGAGGGGCTCCAGGTCGGCGCCGCCCACGGACAGGACCAGGCAGCCCTCGGGCCCGGACATGTTCCAGACCGCGGCGCCGAAGACGTTGGCCTCGACCGGAGGCTGGCCGGCGGCCAGCTGCTCGGCCTGGGCCAGCAGGGCGTCGAAGGTGGCGTCGGGGATGTCGGCGCCGTCCCCGAGGTAGGCCAGGGTCAGGTGGATGGCCTCGGGGGGCTCCCCCTGGGCGACCGCCCACGCCTCGGGGTCGGCCGGGATGAGCGCCACCATGGCCCCGGTGTGCGGGTCGCCGGTGGTGCTGTCGACCTGGGCCGGGCCCGACACGGCGGCGGCGGCCAGGGCCTCCTCGACCTCGTCCACGATCCCTCCCTGCTGACGGCCCGCCATCAGGAGCGGGTCGGCCGTGTCGGTGAACAGCACCGTGCACCGGCAGTTGATCACCTCACGCGCCGGCCCGTCGGGGTCGCCCGGCACCATGAGCGCGGAGCCCCCGACGTCGAACGCCGTGCCCCGAGGCTGCACCTGGCCGTCGGCGGCCCGGTGCGTCGGCCGGGTGCGGGTGTCCATCGTCGAGAGCCACTGCCGGTACCCAGGGGCGCCGTCGCCCATCAGGTCGATGCGGGCCTGGGCCCCCATGTTGCTGGCGGCGATCACCTCGGTCCGGGCCAGAGTCTCGGCCTGACGGGCGGTCAGATCGGTGACCTCACGGATCCGGGCCCGCAACGCGCCGACGCCTTCGCCCTCAGCGAACCCCTCGACCAGCTCGGCCCGGGCCTTCCCCCACGCCTCCTCCCCGAGCGGGTAGAACCGGTTCTCGACCCCCTGGAGGTACGTCGCGGCGGCGTGGTTCATCAGGGCGTCGTCGACGTCCAGGACAGCGATCCCGAGCCCCAGCACCTGCTCGACCGCAGCCTGGCCCCCAGCCTCGTAGACCTGCGCGAACCACGGGAGCACCTGGTCATGCACCGCGGCGCGCCACTGGACGTCGATGGCGGACAGGTCGTCGAGCGACGCCCGGGCCTGCGCCTCCTCCCCACCGGCGGCCGTCACAGCGGCGACAGCGAAGCGGGAGGCGACACCGGCCATGATCGGCCCGAGGGCGCTCAGCATGACGTCGGTGGCCTCGGCCTCCAGGGCCTCGACCCGGGCCCGGTGAGCGGCCCTCCAGTCCATCAGGACGCCCTCGCTACGGCGGCGGCGGCCAGCACCTGCTCGGCCGGCGTCAGCGACGGAGCGGCGCCCATGTAGGCCTCCAGCAGATCCCACGAGTGGACCGTGGCGTTGCGGATCACGTGCCGGGTGTAGCCGTCGAGCGTCTCGGCCAGCGCCGTCGGACAGACCTGGAGGCGGGCGGCGACCTCGGGCACCCGGTCCCACGCTCCGTCGAGGAGCCCGTCGACGGGCTTCGCCCACACGGCCCCGGCGTTGCAGATGGTGTGCATGAGGTGCGGTTGGGCGTCGAGGCGGGGGTCGAGGTCGCGGGCCCGGCGCGTCGCGTTGCGGAGCCGGTTCCCGGCCCGTTCCAGCGCCCGGTGCACGAGCCCGTCAGCGGCGGCCACGAGCGCCTGGTCGATCTGGGCGGCCCGCACCCCAGCGGGGCGGATCGGCGACGGGTCGGGGACCTCGGACGGGGCGTCGTCGTCGGGGTCGGACTCGGGCTCGCCACCCACCTCGGGCTCGGCGGGCTCCTCCTCCTCGACCTCGTCGGCCGGGGCACCCGGAGGGGCCGGCGCGACAGGGGCGGGCAGCTCGTCCTCGCTGAACACCCCGAGCTTGATGAGCGCCGCCCGCTGGATAGCGGCGTCGCCCCCAGGCTCGGCCGCCTTGATGAGTAGCCGCCGGTCGACCTCGGGCTGGGCCGGGGCCTCGGCCTCGGACAGGCCGGTCTCCGCCCGCAGCGTGTCGCCCCCGACCTCGTAGCGGTCGTAGGCCAGGACGCTGTCGTCCGAGCGGTCGGGCTTCGCCGTGAAGTCGGACAGGTCGTACCAGGCGATGATCTCGGCGCCGTCGGCGTCGCGGATGTCCTGCGCCTGGATGGCCTCGGCCAGCAGCGTGCCGCCGTCCGGGAGATCGAACGCCATGCCCTGCGCCTGGGCCTCGGTCACCAGCCCCGGCAGCAGGTACCCGCGGGTGATGCCGTCGCACACCAGCTCCAGGTTCGGGCGCACGTGAAGCTTCACGCCCTCGTCCTGGGTGATCGCCTTCCCCCAGTGGTTCTCCTGCTCACCGGTCAGCGCCCGGGCCGGCATGTCCATCGCCGTGGCGAGCCGGCGGAGTAGCTCGTCGCGCAAGGTGACCGAGTGCTCGTCGAACGGCGTCCCAAACGTGATGTGCTTGAGCTTGTCGATGTGCTCGCCCTTCGCCTGGAAGACGAACGGCACGTAGGCGGCAGCGCTCGACCGGTCAGCGATCGGGGCCGTGGTGTTCTCCATGAACTCCGCTAGCCACTCGTCGAACCCGGCCACCTTCCCGTCACGGTGCGGGAAGTCGATCTCGGTCGGCACAGCGAACACACCGGCGCCGGCCAGCCGCGACACGGCGGCGGCCTGGATGGCCTGCGTGAGGGTGAACAGCTCCGACAGGATCCCCAGGGCGCCACGTACCGGGCTGTCGGGGCGCCAGTGCCGCTGGGGGTCGGGCTTGTGGACCTTGACCACGATCCCGCCCGGTAGGTCCATCCAGTCGTTCTGGGCGTCCCCGACCTGGACCATGTACATGGGGCGGCCGTCGGGCCCGAGGCGGGGCGACAACCGGATCTCCTCAGCGGAGCGCACCTGCCACGTGAACCCGCCACCGTTGCGCGGGTCGAACCCGCACATGAACCCCACGCCCGGGGTCATCAGGTAGACGCCCCACTGGCGGAGGAGAGCGGCCTGGCCACCGACGCCACCAGCGAGCTGGGCCATGAGCACCTGGGCCGGGTGGTCATCGGGAAGAGGGACCGGTTCGGAGCCGGGGGCCTCGCGCTTCGCAGCGATCAGGCGGGCGCCGCCCATGCTGTTGCCCAGCCACGTCTCGGCGTGCCGTAGCTCACCGGTGTTGTTCCGCATGAACCAGGCGTCGGGGTGCCACGCCTCGGGCATCGGAGCGTCGGCCCGGTTGGGCGTCAGGATCTTGGCCGCCGCGGTGAGTGACCTTTGTGGCGGGCTCGACCCGCTACGCCGTGGGCGGGAGCGGAGCCGGAGCCGGTCGGCCACTAGTTCTCCTCGTCGTGCGTCTCGGTGGCGACGACCCACGCAGCCACGTAGGCCACAGCCGGCCACACGCGGAGCGGGGCCGGGAGCCCGTAGTGGACGTCAGCGGCCAGCGTCACCAGCGCGGCGACCCAGACGGCCACGCACCAGGGGCAGGCGGTCAGGTACTCCTGCCAGTCACCCCGAGCAGCGATCCACGAACGGCCCCGGGCGACGGGCGGGAACGCATCGGCCACCAGGAGCCGAGTCACCCGCGCCACCGCGAGGGTGAGCAGCACCAGCAGCAGAAACACGTTCACGCGGCGAGCGTACAGTGCGCCCCGGTCACGGTGGGTGTACGTCAGCCCCGGCGGTCACTGGGGACAGGAACCGCCGGGGCCCGAACGCAGCTCTAGCGCAGCTCTCGCAGGAGCGACCCTAGCTCAGAACGGGAACACCTTCTCGGTGAGCCAGTAGGCCACGAGCGCCGGCATGGTGGCCAGGAGCTGACGGGGGTCGAGCACGTGCGACCGGTAGGGGCCGTCGAGCTGGTAGACGGTCAGCGACGGGTTGGCCTCCGTGAAGAGGCCCGGCGTCGACACGGAGACCCGCCAGGCGGACCAGCGGACCGGGCGCCGCTGGGGGTGCTCGGTGGCCGGGTGCTGCCACAGCACGTAGGTGACGGCCTCGTGGACCACGTGGTAGCTCTCCGACCCGTTCCCGAACCGGTGCCACGCCACCTCCAGCGCGTGCGGGTGAGCGTGGCCCTCGGCCAGGACGCAGTCCCGGCCCTCCCCGAGCACGTGACGCCACGAGTTGCCGGCCAGTTCGATGGCCAGGCCGCAGCCGGCGCAGCGGGGTACGTCGATGTCGATGGCCACGTCAGCTCTCCCCGCGGGCGGTCCGGAGAGCGGCCACCCGGTGGTGCTGGTCGCTGACGTCGATGCCCAGGGCGTGGGCCAGGCGGACAGCGTTCGGGACGTCGAGCACGATGGTGACCTTCCCGTTCCCCTGGGGGGTGACGGCGTCGACCACCCGGAACCCGCCGATACCGGCGTCCGAGAGTCCCGCGTCGACGCGGTCGGCGGCGGCCTCGGCCTCGGCGCTCGACGTCTTCCACTTCTCGTGGGCCTCTCGGGCCGAGTCGTACGGGGCCAGCTCGGCCGGCACCATGAACTGGCCAGTGCGGGAGAACACGCCCGGCACCATCTCGGCCGACCGGGGCACGATGGCGCCGGTCTCGTAGTCCAGCTCGTCGACCAGCACGTGGCGGACCAGGCGCCCCGAGGACGACTGACGGCGGACGATCTCGGCGGCGCGCCAGCGCGGGGGCTGGCACTCGACCGCCACGTCGAACACGGTGTACTCGTCGCCGATCACGATTTCGGACAGCAGCATCTCAGGTCTCCTCGGTGGTGGGTTCGGGGTGAGCGTCGACCGTGGCCGCATCGCGGACCAGGTCGCCGAGTCGGAGGTTGATCAGGCCGGAAGTGACGTCGTCGACGATCTCGGCGGCGGCGGAGGTGAACGAGCCGCGCCGATGGAGGATCGACACGCCCGGGCGGGGCTCGGTGTGCCGGTCGACCTCGTCGGCCATGGCCCGGAGGCGGTTGGCGAGGCGGCCGGCGGTGCGGTGGTAGGTGGCCACGTCGGCATCGCGGGCGTCGCGGGGGATGGGCATCGGGTGCTCCTCGGGGTGGGTTCGGTGGGAGATGGTCGAGCCCGGGGCGGGCGGCGTCCGCCCCGGGCTCTTGTGGTCAGGCCTCGGTGACCAGGACCACGGTGGTGGGGACCGGAGGCATCGGGACCTTCCCGAAGCGGGTCCTGCTCGTGCCCCCGGCGGTCTGGCGGGCGGCCTCGCGCTCGGCGTCGGCGGCGCTCGCCCGGCACGAGACCTTCGGGGCCTTCGCTCCCTGGTCGGCGACCAGCACGGCGGCCGCTCGGGCGGCCCGGGCGCCGCTCACGGTCTGGGCGGGCCAGCCGGCGAACGTGACCGTGATGGTGGCGGTGCCGTTGTCCCAGGTTCGGGTGGCGGTGGGGGCGGTGAAGCTCATGTAGGAACCGTACCACGGTAACGCCCAGCCGTCAAGCGCGGTAACGCACGAGCAGGGGCCAGACGCGGAACCGCCCCCGAGCCGAAGCCCGGGGGCGGCCCCCAGGGGGACCTACTCCCCGTGGTAGGGCAGCAGGCCCTCGTGCCGGTAGTCGGCCCAGACCACGATCCCGTACCGGTAGGACAGCTGCGCGGCGGCCAGAGCGGACACCGCGATCTCCTCACCGTCGACCCAGGTACGGGCGGTGTCGCCGTACAGGGTGAACTCGGTGTCGATCAGGGACAGGGGCACGAGCCACCCGTCGGCGTCGAAGGCGCCGAAGGTGCCGTCGGTGTCCACGAACACCTCGCCCGACTGGGCGGTGTTGGTGGAGTCGACCAGGGTGGCCGGGGTGGAGAAGGGGGTGGTGGTGCCGGTGAAGGTCATAGGGAGAGCGTACCACGGTAACGGCGTATGTCAAGCGCGGTAACGGGCGACCTCAGTATTCGTTGGCGATCGCCTCGGCGGCGGCCAGTTCGAACACGGCCAGCGTCACGTGCGGGAGGTCGGGGTCGAGGAGCAGCGCCCGGAACGCAGCGGCGCGGCGGCCGCCCTGGAGCCGCTCGACGGCCTCGGCCTTCCGGTCGTAGCACAGCAGCTCTCGGGCGCCCGGCACCTGGGGGTCCCCGGACGGGTGGGGCTGGTAGGCCCCGAGCATGGTCTGGCCGGCGATGTCCTCGACCCGCCACTTGCCGGCGGAGTACTCGGGGTGGTGGACCACCTCCGCGGTCGCCCACAGGGCCAGCTGCCGCAGCGCGGCGGTCAGCTCGGGCGTCATGGCTGGGGGCGCAGGAAGTAGGCCAGGGTGTCGGCCAGCTCGTCGACCTCGCCCTGGGTCAGATGCACCGGCCCCCGGCGCAGGACATCGGCGATCGCGGCGTGGGTGGGCACGGGCCGGTGGGAGCCCGGCCGGCGGTAGACGGCGCCGGCCATGGCGATCCGGTCGAGCGGGGTACGGGCGCCCATCACGCGTCCGCCTCGGGGTCGAAGACCTCGTTGGCGAGGCGGTGCCGGTCGACGCCGTCAGCGCACCGGACCACGTACCCGAGGCGGACCACGTCGAGCACAGTGCCGGCCATCGGCTGGCGGGCCTCCATGATCACCACGGTGTCGCCCAGCGACCGGAGCTTGCCGAGGTCGAGGTGGTTGCGGCCGGCGGGCACTAGCAGGGCTCCCCGGCGGGGCACCGGCCGGCGGCCAGGCAGGACAGGGTGTGCGAACGGGCCGGGTGCCGGGCCGCGTCGCGCTCGGCGTCGCGGGCGGCGTACTCGTGGTCCTCGGCGTCAGCGTCCGCCCACGACATGGGCTGTACCGGGCGGGTGGTGTTGGTGATCTCCATACCCAGACCGTACCACGGTAACGGGCCACGTGGCAAGCGCGGTAACGCTGCCGGGCCGGACGGGCGCCAGTACCCCGACCGACCCAGCAGCGCGAAATGTACAGCAGAGGCCCGTTCAGGCCGGCGGGCCAGCGGCACCCGACTGGTCAACCTGACCAGCGAACGGCACGATCCCGACCAGGGGGCGAAGCGTTCCGAACCGGTCGGCATCGTTGGCCACGAGGTCCCCCTGCTCCTGGAGCCGCACCAGGTGGGAGTGGACCGTGCCGAAGTGGAGGCCGCGGCGGGCGGCGACCGCTCGGACCGTGGCCCGGCCGGTCTGGGTGTACTCGGCCAGGAGGGCCAGGAGGGTGGCGGTGCGGGCCGGGGTCACGTAGTCGGGGTGGCGGGCCAGGGTCGGCGGCCAGACGGTGCCGGGGACCACGGGCCCGGGGTCAGTGGGCATGGTGGGCGCTCCAGCCGGCCAGCCGAGCCAGCACCCCGAACTTCTCGGCCCGCTCGCGCTTCGCTCGGCCCCCGTCGTCGTGGTCGGCGGCGTAGGCCACGAATGCCTGGGCGGCCAGGATGCCCAGGTGGCCCCACAGCTCGGGGTGCATGTCGCCCACCGAGCCGCCCGGCAGGATCGTGCAGAACGGCTGGGCGCCGTCGCCGAGGCGGGCGCCGCGGATGACGTAGGCGTTCGCCTGGTCGTCGTGCGGGTGGCCGGCGGCCACGTCCCACTCATGGCCGGGGTCCAGCTCGGCCAGCTTCGCCTCGGCGGTCTCGACGATGGCGTCAGAGATCGCCGAGGCGGCGCGGTGCCGGTCTCGGGCCTGCTTGGCCTCGGCCACCGACTCGTCGAGGGCGGCCATGAGGACGCCCAGGCTCTCCGGGTCGCCCGGTCTCACCCTCTCGCCTCCAGGTCGCCGGCCATGTCGGACAGGTCCTCCAGCAGCACAGCCTCGCCACCAGGGTCGGCCACCTTCATGCCGTAGCGGTGGACCTGGCCACCGAACTCCAGGTGCCGATACTCGGCCGGCGGATCCCAGCGGGCCAGCCCAGCCTCGACGGGCTGGGGGAGGGCGTGGACGGTGTGGGCCCACACGAACGTGGGGCGGGGCAGCACGAGCCCTATGGCAGGTTCGCCCAGCTCGGGCTGCTCGGGGGCGACGATGTAGACGCGGCAGGGCGCCAGGTTGAACGCCTGGCCACCGATGGCGTCGACCTGCCGGAGGTTGGGTCGGCCCTGGGGGCGGCAGTCGACCAGCAGGGCGTCGGGCCGGCGGCCTGCCAGGAGCTGCCGGCCCAGCTGCTCGGGGTCGGTGCCGTCGCCCACGATGTCGACGACCAGGTGGAAGCGCTCGACGGGGCCCACGACTTCGCGGGCCATCAGTCGACCACCCCGAGGTCGCGGAGGAGGCGGAGGGCCCGTCGGCCCGTACGCCAGGCCCTGTAGCTCTCCCACGCTTCCCAGCCCGCGGCGAGCACCAACGGGGCCGCCAACACGGCAGCGGCCACCACGGGCGCAACTACGCCCCTCTCGGGCGCCTGGAAGTCACGGGGCACGAACCCGTCGGGTGCGGGGATGACACCCTCGCCCCGGCAGCGGAGGCAGTCGGGGAACGCGACGACGTCGCACGAGGGGCACACCACCACCGGGCCCGTCCGGGTGGGGCGGTAGTGGGCGGCGATGCGGGCGGCGGCCAGGACACGGCGCCGGTGTTCGGCGTCGACCTCGACCCGCTGGTCGGGCTGGAGGTCGGAGCGCTGCGCCCAGCCCTCCAGCTGCTCGTCGGTCAGGTCACAGAGGCCACGGGCCCAGGCGTCGAAACGGGCCGCGTCCATGCCGTCGACCACCCGGCGCTCGGCGTCCTGGAACCGCTCGACGTCGTCAGCGGTCGGCTCGCACCCGCTGTAGGCCAGGCGCCCGACCGTGATCCCCGGGAACGGGGGCGGCCCCGGGGTGTCCATCTGGCGGCGCATCTCGACCAGGAACTCGTGGTCACGGACGGTCTGGTCGGTGTGGGCGGGCTCCCAGTCGCCGTCGGCCAGCTTGACCACGTAGCCCCCGGCGGCCGACCAGCCCACCCCTCCGGAGCGGGAGTTGAGCCAGAGAGTGAACCCGTCGACCTGGGCGCGGCCTGCGTGGGTGTGGCAGAGAACGAACTTCCACGGGCCGCCGTCGTCCTGGGCCAGGGTGGCCTCGTAGGTGACGGGCAGGTGGCAGGGCACCTGTACGGGGAGTCGGGTGACCTCGTAGGCGAAGAGGGGCCACTGGCACACGGGGGCGTCACCCATTGGAGGGCACCTCCCCGTCGGTCAGGAGCTGCCACACGGCCAGAGCGATGGCGCTCTCTTTGGGGCCGGCGCCCACGATGGTCTCGGACAGCTCGGCGAACGTGACCGGGAACAACTTGGCGTCCACCGAGAGCCAGACCTGGTCACCGGGCACGGGGAGGCGGCGGCGGGCCTGCGCCCACTGGGCCGCAGACCTACCGTCAGAGCCGGTCGTCCAGCCGTAGGCGTCAGCGGTGCGCCACTGGTAGCCGGCGGGGACGTCGGCCACCTGGCAGAACCAGGTGGGGCGGCCGTCGACCTCGGGGCCCGGGAACAGGCGAGGCTCGGGCTCGACGGGCTGGTGGACCTGGGCGCGGGTCGACAGGGAGCAGAACGCCACCTTGCCCTCCTCGACCACGATGGCCCGGCACGAGGAGCTGACCCCCTGGCGGCCGGCGTCGAAGTCGTGGTGCTGGTCGAAGGGGATGGCGTGGACCAGCGACAGGCGGGGGCGGCCGCAGAGGTCAGGGACCGTTGACGGGTTGTCCAGATCGTCGGCGGTCAGCAGGGTCATGCACTCGTCGTCGGTCGGGTGAGGGGTGAACGGGTGGGTCATGTCGGGGGGTCCTGTTCGTCGGGGGTTCCCCCTGACGTTACCACGGTCACGGTGTGGCGTGGGTTCTCCGCTGGCAGCCCGCAACGGCGGCACTCCGACCCACCGGGCCTGCCGTCGCGGTGCTCGTAGGTGTGCGGCAACAGGTCGCCCATTCGGGCCCCCGGGTAGCACGAGGGCTCCAGCTGGGAGGCGTGGCCCGAGCAGGACGCGTGACCGCAGTTGTACCGGTGGTGGGTCGGGTCGGTGGCCGGGCGCCGACACGCCGTGCGGTTGCAGAGATCGTCCGGGCCGCGCTCGTAGTCGTGGGGCTGGCGGGCCTCGTGGTGGACCTCGTCGGAGAGCGGCCGGCGGCACAGCGGGATCGCGCACATCGGCGTCG
>DATHEV010000746.1:0-4849 GCA_035318405.1 Iamia sp. | reverse complement strand
GACGGCGACCCGACGGCCGCCGGGATCGGTCACCACGATCGAGGTGCGCCCGTAGGGCGACTGCACGTCGCTCCACCGCACGACCTCGCCGAGGAGCGGGAGCAGAGCGCCCTCGGTCAGCAGCGATCCGAGGAACTGGAGCAGCAGGCCCGGCGCCTCGTACGAGCGCCCCCACACCAGGAACAGCCCGGTCCCGTCGGCCTCCCGCAGGTCGAGGCCGCCGAACTCCAGGGTGGCCCAGGACCCGCTGGCGCGACGCAGGCGGACGACGACGAGGATGCGGTCGTCGGCGTTGCGGGCGTCCTCGGCCATGGTCTCCAGCACCAGCCCGAGGTCGTCGGGGTGGAGGTGGTCGACGGCGCTCGTCCCGATCAGCTCGTCCGGCGATCGGCCCAGGACCGCGCGACAGGAGTCGCCCACCCAGGCGATCTGGCCGTCCCCGTCGAGCGCGAGGAACAGGACCATGCCGTCGTCGACCAGGCGACGCACCACCGACTCGTCCATGAACGGGTGCGGCTCGTGCAACAACTGCGAATCCCCTTGTGGATCGACGAAGACCGGCCGAGTGGTCGCCCCAACCGCGTTCCCCACCCAGCCGCCTCCGGCGACCTTACCGCGCCGCGCAACGAACCTCCGGCTCCGGGGTGGGACCCCGCGAGGACCGCCCGTACCCACGTCCTCCGACCCCGCCCACCACCCTGAGCGGGTCGGCTTCGCCGACGCCGTACCCTCCATTGCATGGCACTCGATCCCGACCTGAAGGCCCTCGCGAGCGAGAAGAACTTCGCCGCCCTCACCACCCTCATGCCCGACGGCCAGCCCCAGACCCAGGTCATGTGGATCGGCGTCGACGACGACCACCTGCTGATCAACACCGAGATCCACCGGGCCAAGTACAAGAACGCCAGCCGGGACCCGCGGGTCACGGTGACGGTCTGGGATGCGGCCAACCCGTACCGCTACGTCGAGGCCCGGGGCCGGGTCGTCGAGGAGGTCCGGGGCGACGCGGCCCGTGCCCACATCGATGAGCTGTCGCAGAAGTACTCGGGCACCGACTACCCGACCGCCGTCCACAGCGAGCGCATCATCCTCAAGGTCGCCCCCGAGACCCTGCACAAGAACAACATCTGAGTCTTCTCGTCAGGAAGCTCGCTGGCGCTCGCTTCCTTCCTCGAACTGATCGTGCTCGCTGCGCTCGCGCTGTTCCGACGGCCTCCGCCTCGTTCCTCGCCTCCGGCCGTCCCCTCTGGGGGAGACCCCCAGACCCCCAGCGGCTGCGCCGGGCCGCCTGCTGGTCGCGGGAGACCTCGCCGGGTCGCGGTCCGGCGGTCGTATGCGCTGGCGCTCTCGCTACCAGTCGTCGCCGTGGAGGTCGGCTTCGTCGCCGCCGGGGACGACGAGGTCCCAGCGGTCGAGGCAGTCCTCGCAGCGGTAGGCGACGACCTCGCCCGGCTCCCACTCGCCGTCCTCGGGGGGGTGGGTCAGTCGGAAGGCCCGACCGCCGCAGTCGATGCAGGTGATCTGCTCGGGGACGAGCGGTGCCCCGTCCTCGTCGGTCTGCTCGGGCTTGTCGAACACGGCTACCGCTCGCCCGCGGCGGAGCGGGCCTTCTGGTTGGCGGTGAAGCGGGCCACGCCCTCGGCGAACCCGTCGGCGAAGATCACGGCCTGGCCGTGGCGGTCCTCGTTGGCGAGGGCCTCCTCCAGCCCCAGGCCCAGGCCCTCGTAGACCGAGGTCCGGTCGTGGGTGACGCAGGTCCAGGGCGCCTCCGCGATGCCGGCCGCCAGCTCGACGGCGGCGTCCAGGGCGGTGCCGTCGGGGACGAGCCGGGTGACGAAGCCGGCCCGCTCGGCCTCGGCGGCGGGGACCTCGCGTCCGGTGAGGATCCAGTCGAGGGCCCGGCCGAGACCGACGATCTGGGGCAGGCGGTACGTCCCGCCGTCGATGAGGGGCACGCCCCAGCGGCGCTCGAGGCAGCCGAACACGGCGCTCTCGCCGGCGACGCGGAGGTCGCACCAGGCGGCCAGCTCGATGCCGCCAGCGACGCACCAGCCCTCGACGGCGGCGACCACCGGCTTGGACAGCTGGAGGCGGGTGGGGCCGAGCGGGCCCGACGGGCGGAGCCGGGGCAGGTCGACCAGGTCGGCGCCGGCGCAGAACGCCCGCTCGTCGCCGGTCAGGACGGCGACCCGCAGGTCGGGATCCTCGTCGAAGGCGATGAGCTCGTCGTGGAGGCGCTGGGCCGTGGGGCTGTCGATGGCGTTGCGCCGCTCGGGTCGGCCGATGCGGATGACGGTCACACCGTCCGGGATCTCGCTCATCCCGGGACCCTACGAGAGGGTCGGGGCGCGGAGGTGGGCGAGGGCGACGGTGGCGGCCATGGCCACGTTGAGCGAGTCGACGCCGCTGGCCATGCCGATGCGGACCGGGGTGACGCCCGCGGCGGCGAGGGTGGCGGCATCGAGCCCCGGGCCCTCGGCCCCGACCACCACGACGACGCGCTCGTCGGCCGCCGGGACCGGGCCGGTGTGGAGGAGGTCGGGCGCCCCCGGGGTGAGGGCGACGACCCGCCAGCCATCGGCGGCCAGGGCCGAGAGGTCGTCGGGCCAGGTGGCCCGGGCGTGGGGGACCTGGAGCACGTGGCCCATCGACACCCGGACGCAGCGCCGGTACCAGGGGTCGGCGCAGGTCGGATCGAGCAGCACGGCGTCGACCCCGAAGGCCGCCGCCCCCCGGAACAGGGCCCCGAGGTTCTCGTGGTCGTTCACACCCTCGACGGCCAGCACGGTGCGGGCGGTGGCCGTCAGCGCCGCTGGGTCGAGGGGCTCGGGCCGGGACACCGACGCCACCACGCCCCGGTGGAGCGGGAAGCCGGCGGTGGCCTCGAGCACGGCCGCGGGGGCGGTGTAGACGGCGACGCCGAGGGCGGCGAGCCCCTCGACGGCATCGGCCATCCGGACCAGCCGGCGCTCGCCGACCAGCACGGACCGGGTGGCGGCGGCGTGGGGCGAGTCCACCAGCGCCTCGACGGCGAGGGCGCTCTCGACGATGAACACGCCCCGCTCGGCCTCGTACCGCTTCCGCAGTGCCGGGTCGGTGAGCGTCCGGTAGTCCTCCAGGCGGGGATCGCCGGGGTCGTCGATCCGTACGGCCTCGGTCATCGCCCCGGAAGGTAGGGGGTGTAGGAGTCGAGGGTGCGGAGGATCTCGTCCTTCCCGGCGGAGGGGAGGCGGAGGACGCACTCGTCGATGCCGATCGCCGCGTAGTGGTCCAGCTTCTCCGGCGTCGGGAGGGTCCCGAAGGTCATGACCCGGAGCGTCGCCGGATCGCGGCCGGCCGCCTCGGCCTCGGCCCGGAAGCGGGGCACGGCCTCGGTCAGACCGGCGCCGCCGATGGGGATCCACCCGTCGCAGTACCGCTGGATGTGGCCGAAGACCAGCGGGCTGGCGATGCCGCCCAGCAGCACCGGCACGCCGGGTGCGGTCACCGGCGTGCCGTCGGGTCCCGGCCGGGTGACCTGCTGGACCGGCTTGGGCCACGCCCACGACGGGCTGACCGTGACGTGATCGCCGGCGAACGAGGCCACCTCGTCGGCCCACAGGGCCTGCATGGCGCGCATCCGCTCCTCGACGACGGCCCGGCGCTGCTTCATGGTGACGCCGTGGTCGGCCAGCTCGTCCTCGTTCCAGCCGAAGCCGATGCCCAGCTCCAGCCGTCCGCCCGAGAGGTGGTCGAGGGTGGCCGCCTCCTTGGCCGTGATGATCGGGTCGCGCTGGGCGGGGAGGAGGATGCCGGTGCCGATCCGCAGCCGCTCGGTCGTCGCCGCCGCGTAGGCCAGGGCCACGAAGGGGTCGAGCGTCCGCTTGTACATCTCGTCCAGCTCGGCCTCGCCCGTCGGCGGCGGGGTGATGCGGCTGGTGGGGATGTGGGTGTGCTCGGGGATCCACAGCGACGCCACGCCCCGGCGCTCGAGCTCGGGGGCGAGCTCGCCCGGGTGCCAGCTCAGGTCGGTCTGGAAGACGGTGACGCCGATGTCCATCGATCCGGACGCTACCGGTAACCTGACGACCCGTCAGAAACGCCGCTGATCTTTGGACGGAACCACGCCGCATGCGGCGGAGCTCGTCCAAGGTTCGGCCGCCGGAGCGAGGGAGAGCACGTGTCGGAAGGGATCTGCGAGGGTCGGGTCGCCATCGTGACCGGGGCCGGTCGGGGGCTGGGCCGGGGCCACGCCCTGGAGCTGGCCCGCCAGGGCGCCCGGGTGGTCGTCAACGACTTCGGCCGCGAGCTCGACGGCACGCCCAGCGCCGACAACCCGGCCCACGAGGTCGTGGCCGAGATCAAGGGCATGGGTGGCGACGCCGTCGTCAGCGGCGACGACGTGGCCGACTGGGAGGGCGCCGGCCGCATGGTCCAGCTCGCCGTCGACACCTGGGGCCGGCTCGATGCCGTGGTCAACAACGCCGGCGTCGTGCGCGACCGCATGTTCGCCAACGCCAGCGAGGACGAGTGGGACATCGTGATGCGGGTCCACCTCAAGGGCCACTTCGCCCCCTCCCGCCACGCGGCCGCCCACTGGCGCGACCGGTCCAAGGCGGGCGAGACAGTCGACGCCCGCATCGTCAACACCACCTCGGGCGCCGGGCTGATGGGCAGCGTCGGCCAGAGCGTCTACTCGGCGGCCAAGGCCGGGATCGCCGGGCTCACCCTCGTCCAGGCGGCCGAGCTGGGCCGCTACGGCGTCACCGCCAACGCCCTGGCCCCGTCGGCCCGGACCCGCATGACCGAGGGCCCCTTCGCCGAGATGATGGCCAAGCCCGACGACCCGGAGGCGTTCGACGCCATGGCC
>DATHEV010000745.1:0-8316 GCA_035318405.1 Iamia sp. | reverse complement strand
CACCGACGAGCCCACGGCCGAGCCGGGGTCGGCGATCGCCGACGGCTTCACCGCGGTCGAGGGCGTCGCGCCGATCGGGCCGGCGCTCCCCATCGGGGAGACCGGGTCGGTGGGCGGCGAGGTCATCGTCGACGAGGGCTGGACGGCGCAGGCCGTGGTCGACGCCGACGCCGTCACGGTGGTGCAGGCGTACCTCGATCAGGCCCGGCAGCTCGGCCTCGACGTCCTGGTGCCGGCGGCGGACGAGCCCGTGCCGTGTGGCCCGGAGGGCGGCCCCGTCGAGTCGGCCGTGGTGGTGTGCTGGGGCGTGGCCGCGGCGGGGAGCCGTGACCCGAACATGGCCGTCGTCGTGCGGCAGGGCGAGGCCGCCGGTGTGCCGCAGAGCCACCTCGAGCTGCGCTTCTCGCGCGATGCGCACTGGTTCCAGGAGGAGCTGTACCCCACCGGGGCGACGGCCGAGCCGCCCGGCCCGTCGGACGAGTGGCCACCACTGGCCGGCGAGGGCGAGCTGATCGGCGCCGACCTCGACGGGATGCCGAACCAGGTGCGGGTCGAGCCCGGGAGCCGGCTGGCGGGCCAGCCGTCCGTCGCCGGCGCGTACTTCGGACAGAGCGCGGTCCTCGAGGTCACCGGCGACCCGGCCGAGGTCCTGGCCCGCTATCGGGAGCAGCTGGTCGAGACCTACGGCGCCGGCAACGTCTTCGACCGCCCCGACCTCGAGGTCGACGGCGCCACCCTGTCCGTCGTCAGCGCCCAGGAGGCCGGCGGCGACGAGGTCACCGTGACCCTGGTCGAGCGGCCGGGCGAGACCCCCTGGATCACCATGACCTCCGGCCACGACTGAACCTCCGGCTACTCGCCTCCGGTGGGTGGTGGGGGTGGTTCCGGGCAGACGTGGCCGTCGGTCTCGATCAGGGCGCCGCACCGCTCGCACACCCGGTCGAGCCAGCAGGCCGGATCGCCGCCGAGGTCCTCGGGATCGCGCTCCATCGCACCAGCCTGCCCTTCGCCCCACCGTTCCGTGTGCGGAAAGCCCCGGATACGACACCTATCCGCACACGGAACGTCGACGGCGGCGGCCATCCCGATTGCATGGACATGCACGCGCGTGCATAGACTCGCCCCATGGCTGATCCGAAGCCCCCGCTGGACCTGGCCGGGATCGATGCGGCCACCAGGGCCGGGATCCTGGTCGAGGCGCTGCCGTACATCCAGGCCTTCGCCGGGCGCACCGTCGTCATCAAGCTCGGCGGCAGCGCCCTGATCGACGGAGAGCTGGCCCGCACCTTCGCCGCCGACGTGGTCCTGCTCCGGGCGGTCGGCCTCAAGCCCGTCGTGGTCCACGGGGGCGGGCCCCAGATCGGCGCCCTGCTGGCCCGCCTGGGCAAGGACACCGAGTTCCGCGACGGCCTGCGGGTCACCGACGCCGAGACCTTGGAGGTGGCCCGGATGGTGCTGGCCGGCCAGGTCGGCCGGTCGATCGTCAGCGCCATCAACCAGCACGAGACCGTGGCCGTGGGCCTCTCGGGCGAGGACGCCGGGCTCATCGCCGCCACCCAGCGCGACCCGGCCCTCGGCTACGTGGGCGACGTCACCGACGTCGACCGCACGATCCTCGACACGCTGCTCGACCGGTCGTTCATCCCCGTCATCTCCACCATCGGGGCCGACGGCTCGGGCCAGGCGTTCAACATCAACGCTGACAGCGCCGCCATCGCCGTGGCCGAGTCGCTCTCGGCCGAGAAGCTGATCTACCTCACCGACGTCCCCGGGGTGCTCACCGACGTGGACGATCCGACGAGCCTGGTGTCGCGGCTGTCGGTGGCCCGGGCCCGCCTGCTGATCGCCGAGGGCGTGATCGCCGGCGGGATGATCCCCAAGGTCGAGGCCGCCCTGGCCGCGGTGCAGGCCGGCGTCGGCTCCTCGCACATCCTCGACGGCCGCATCCCCCACGTGGTCCTGCTCGAGCTGCTGACCCACGAGGGCGTCGGCACCATGGTGACCCGGACGGCCGGAGGGGCGCCATGAGCACCATTGCTGCCCCCCTCATGCCGACGTACCCGGAGCCGCCGATCACGCTGGTGCGGGGCGAGGGCACCCGGGTCTGGGACGCCGACGGCACCGAGTACCTCGACTTCCTCACCGGCCTGGCCGTGTGCTCGCTGGGCCACAGCCACCCGAAGGTGGCCGACGCCATCGCCACCCAGGCCCGGACCCTCCTGCACGTGTCCAACCTCTACGGCAACGAGATCGGCCCGCACGTCGCCGCCACGCTCGACCGGCTGCTGGGCACACCGGAGTGGGCCGACGGCTGGGCGCCCGCCGCCCCCGGCCAGAGCCGGGGCCGGGTCTTCTTCGCCAACTCGGGCGCCGAGGCCAACGAGTGCGCCATCAAGCTGGCCCGGAAGTTCGGCGGGCGGGGCCGCCACGTGGTCGTGTCCGCCCTGGGCTCGTTCCACGGCCGGACCCTCGCCGCCCTCGCCGCCACCGGCCAGCCGGCCAAGCACGAGCCCTTCCAGCCCATGCCCGAGGGCTTCCGCCACGTGGCGTGGGACGACCTCGGCGCCCTCGAGGCGGCGCTCGACCCGTCGGTCGGGGCGATCCTGCTCGAGCCCCTCCAGGGCGAGGGCGGGGTGAACCCGGCGAGCGCCGCCTACTTCCAGGGCGTCCGGCGGCTGTGCGACGAGCGGGGGATCCTGCTCATGGTCGACGAGGTCCAGACCGGCCTCGGGCGCACCGGGCGCTGGTTCGGCCACCAGCACTTCGGCGTCGTGCCCGACGTCGTCACCTTCGCCAAGGCCCTCGGCAACGGCGTCCCCATCGGGGCGTGCTGGGCCCGGGCCGAGGTGGCCGAGGTCTTCGTCCCCGGCGACCACGGCTCGACCTATGGCGGCCAGCCCTTCGCCACCGCCGCGGCCCGGGCCGTCCTGGCCGAGCTGGAGGCCATCGACGCCCCGGGGTTGGCGACCCGCCAGGGCGAGACGCTGGCCGACGCCCTGGTCGACCTGCCCGGTGTGGCCTCGGTGCGGGGGATGGGCCTCCTGCTGGCGGCCGAGCTCGAGCCCGGGCTCGTCTCGGCCGACGTGAGCAGGGCGTGTCTCGATGCCGGCCTCATCGTCAACCCGGTCCTGCCCACGGCGTTGCGCTTCGCCCCACCGCTGACCGTCAGCGACGCCGAGATCGATCAGGCCATCACCATCCTCGGCAAGGTGCTGGCGGAGGAGATGTCGTGACGGTGCGTCACCTCCTGGAGGTCGACGACCTCACCCCCGCAGAGCTGGAGGAGGTCCTGGTCCTCGGCCAGTCCCAGGCCCTGCACCGGGTGATGGAGGGCCGCGGCGCGGCGCTGCTGTTCGAGAAGCCGTCGGCCCGCACCCGGCACTCGACCGAGATGGCCGTGGTCCAGCTGGGCGGCCACCCGGTGTACGTCCGGCCCGACGAGGTCGGCATCGACACCCGCGAGTCGGCCGAGGACGTGGCCCGCACCCTGTCGCAGTTCCACGCCGCCATCTGCGCCCGGGTGTTCGACCACACCGTGCTCGAGCGGATGGCCGGCGCCGGGAGCGTGCCCGTCGTCAACCTCCTGTCCGACGCCGCCCACCCGCTCCAGGCCATCGCCGACCTGCTCACCCTCGCCGAGGCGCGGGGGCTGAACGGCACCTCGCTGGCGTGGGTCGGCGACTTCTCCAACGTGGCCCGCTCGTTGGCCGTGGCGTCGGCCATGGTCGGCATCGAGGTCCGGGTGGCCAGCCCGGAGGGCTACGGCCCGTCCGACGAGGACCTGGCCCGCGTCCGCGCGCTCGGCGGCACGATCGAGGTGGCCGACACGCCGAAGGCCGCGGTCGAGGGCATCGACGCGGTGTCGACCGACGCCTGGTACTCGATGGGCCAAGAGGCCGAGGCCGCCGCCCGGCGCCCGCTCTTCGAGCCCTACCGGGTCGACGCCGGCCTGATGCAGCACGCGGCCCCGGCCGCCATCTTCCTCCACTGCCTGCCCGCCCACCGGGGCGAGGAGGTCACCGACGAGGTGCTCGACGGCCCGGCGTCGCGGGTCTGGCCGCAGGCCGCCAACCGGCTCCACGCCGCCCGCGCCGTCCTGGCCTTCCTCCTGGGGGTGCGGCCGTGAGCGAGCGGAGCAGCACCGCGGCCGAGCGGGCCAAGGCGGCGTCGGCCAAGGACGGGTCGCAGAAGATGGGGCGCACCCAGCGCCAGCACATCGTCACCCGCATGCTGGCCGCCCACCGGGTCACCAGCCAGGAGCAGCTCGTCGAGCTGCTGGCCGCCGAGGGCGTCCAGTCCACCCAGGCCACGGTGTCGCGCGACCTCGTCGATCTCGGCGCGATCAAGGTCCGCGCCGGCGACGGCGACTCGACCTACGCCATCCCCGAGCAGCCCCACGCCCAGAAGGCGCCCGACGACCACCTGCGCCGGATCTTCGGCGACTGGGTCGTCGAGATCAACACCACCGACAACATCCTCGTCCTGCGCACCCCGCCGGGCTCGGCCCACGTCGTCGGCTCCGCCCTCGACCGGGCCGACCTGCCCGAGGTGGCCGGCACCGTCGCCGGCGACGACACCCTCTTCGTCGTGGTCTCTGACCCCGACCGTCCCGTCACCGGCCCCGCCGCCGCCCTCGCCGAGCGGCTGCGCGACCTGGCCGGCCTCGCCCATCCCCATCCCAACGAAGACTGAGAGAAACGAAGATGCCCAAGCGCGTCGTCCTGGCCTACTCCGGAGGTCTCGACACCTCCGTGGCCGTGAAGTGGATGATCGAGGAGCTCGGCGTCGAGGTCGTGTGCCTCGCCGTCGACGTCGGCCAGGCCTCCGACGACTGGGACGTCGTCCGCGAGCGGGCCCGCGCCGCGGGCGCCGTCGAGGCCATCGTCGTCGACGCCCGCCAGGAGTTCGCCGAGGACTTCGTCGCCCCGGCTCTCAAGGCCAACGCCATGTACGAGGGTCGCTACCCGCTGGTGTCGGCCCTGTCGCGGCCCGTGATCGTCAAGCACCTGGTCGAGACGGCCCGGTACCACGGCGCCGACGCCGTGGCCCATGGCTGCACCGGCAAGGGCAACGACCAGGTCCGCTTCGAGGTCTCGACCCGCGCGCTGGCGCCCGACCTCGAGGTCATCGCCCCGGTGCGGGGCTGGGGGATGACCCGCGAGGAGTCGATCCTCTACGCCTACGACCACGACATCCCGATCATGGCGACCAAGGAGAAGGTGTACTCGATCGACGACAACCTCTGGGGCCGAGCCATCGAGTGCGGCGAGATGGAGGACCCGTGGGCGGTGCCGCCCCCGGGCGTGTGGCTGCTGACCAAGCCCACCGAGACCGAGCCCCGGGACATCGTCATCGGGTTCGAGCGGGGCATGCCCATCTCGATCGACGGCGAGAAGCTCGGGATGCTCGAGGTGATTGAGCGGCTCAACACCGTCGTCGGCAGCTACGGCTGGGGCCGGATCGACATGGTCGAGAACCGGCGGGTCGGCATCAAGAGCCGGGAGACCTACGAGTGCCCCGCCGCCCTGGCGCTGATCATGGCCCACAAGGACCTGGAGTCGATCTGCCTCGAGCGCGACCTCGACCGGGAGAAGGCCCGGCTCGAGCCCCGCTACGCCGAGCTGATCTACGACGGGCTCTGGTTCAGCCCCCTCAAGCAGGCGCTCGACTCGTTCGTCGACAGCAGCCAGGAGTTCGTCACCGGCGAGGTGCGGATCCGGATGGAGCCCGGCAACGCCACCATCACCGGGCGGCGCAGCCCGCACTCGCTCTACGACTACGGCCTGGCCACCTACGACTCCGAGGACTCGTTCCGCCACGAGGACTCGGCCGGGTTCGTGCGTCTCTGGGGCCTGGGCATCGAGACCTGGGCCGCCCGCCAGGGCGCCGACCGGATCAAGGACTGATGTGAGCAAGACCCTGTGGCACGGGCGGTTCGAAGGAGGACCGTCCGAGGCGCTGATGGCCTTCACCGTGAGCCTGCCGTTCGACCAGCGGCTGGCCGCGGTCGACATCGCCGGCTCGCGAGCGCACGTGCGCGGCCTGGTCCGGAGCGAGCTCATCGACGGCGACGAGGCCGGCTCCGTGCTGGCCGCCCTCGACCAGGTCGAGCAGGAGCTGGCGGCCGGCGGCTTCGTGTTCGTGCCGAGCGACGAGGACATCCACACCGCCGTCGAGCGGCGGGTCACCGAGCTGGCCGGCGCCGCCGGGGCCAAGCTCCACACCGGCCGCAGCCGCAACGACCAGGTCGCCACCGACCTGCGGCTGTGGACCAAGCAGGCGCTGGCGTCGGTCGCCGCCGGCGTGCTGCAGCTCCAGTCGGTGCTGGCGGCGCGGGCCGACGAGGCCGGCGACGCCTACCTCCCGGGCTACACCCACCTCCAGCAGGCCCAGCCCATCCTGCTGGCCCACCACCTCCTGGCCCACGGCTGGGCCCTCGCCCGCGACTACGACCGTCTGCTGGCCGCCCGGGCCCGCGCCGACGTGTCGCCCCTCGGGGCCGGTGCGCTGGCCGGGTCGTCGCTCCCGCTCGATCCCGAGGGCACGGCCGTCGACCTCGGTTTCGCCGCCGTGTTCGACAACTCGCTCGACGCCGTCAGCGACCGGGACTTCGTGGCCGAGTCCCTCTTCGTCCTGGCCCTGATCGGCGTCCACCTGTCGCGCATCGGCGAGGAGTGGGTGCTGTGGTCGAGCGAGGAGGTCGGCTTCGTCACCCTCGACGACGCCTACGCCACCGGCAGCTCGATGCTGCCGCAGAAGAAGAACCCCGACATCGCCGAGCTGGCCCGGGGCAAGACCGGCCGGCTGGTCGGCAACCTCACCGGCCTGCTGGTGACCCTCAAGGGCCTGCCGCTCGCCTACAACCGGGACCTCCAGGAGGACAAGGAGCCCCTGTTCGACTCGGTCGAGCAGGTCGGCCTGGCGCTGTCGGCCCTCGGCGGGATGATCGAGACGGCGACGTTCCGCCTCGACCGCATGGCCGCGGCGGCCGACACCCCGGCGGCGGCGGCCACCGACCTGGCCGAGTGGCTCGTCGCCCGAGGCACCCCGTTCCGCGACGCCCACGCCGTCGTCGGCGACCTCGTCCGCCGCTCGCTGGCCGGCGAAGCCCCCCTGGCGGACCTCGTCGCGGCCGACGACCGGCTCGGTCCCGAGGCGGCGGCCCTGATCGCCCCCGGCGTCCCCGTCGCCCGCCGCACCACGAGAGGCGCCGGCGGCCCCGCCGCCGTCGCCGCCCAGAGAGACCGCTTCGCCCAGCGCCTCGACCAGGACCGCTCCCGCCTCCCACCCGCCTGACGGCCGAACTGGCGATACCGTCGCCGGGATGCACAGGAGTCGGATCGGGGTGGTGCTGATCGACGCGCCGCCGGACACGCACGACGCGACGCGGGCGTTCTGGGGCGGGGTGACGGGGGCGACGCCGGACGTGGGGCCTGATGGCACCTACGCCAATGTGGGGACGCTCGGGGGCGGGGTGAAGCTGGAGACGCAGCGGCTCGCCGACCCGGGCGATACGGCCCGCATCCACCTGGACGTCGAGACCGACGACGTGGCGGCCGAGGTGGCCCGGCTCGTCGGGCTGGGCGCCACGGTGGAGGAGGAGCGTGAGACGTACACGATCCTGCGCGATCCGGCCGGGCTCGTCTTCTGCGTGGTGCCGGTCTGGACCGATGGCTTTGCCGACCACGCGGTGGTCCACCCGTGAGCTTCGTGCATGACATCCGGGTGCGGTACCAGGAGTGCGACATGCAGCGGGTGGTGTTCAACGCCCACTACCTGGCGTACTGCGACGAGACGTCGGCGGCCTGGATGGGCGACGTGTTCGGGTGGACCGGCGCCGACGACGACTTCGACTGGATGCTGGTCCGGGCCGAGGTCGACTGGCACGGCTCGGCGACCTACGGCGACACCCTCCGGGTCGTGGCCGAGGTGGCCCGCTGGGGCACGACGTCGTTCGTCTTCCGGTATCGGGGCGCGGTGGGGGAGCGACCGGTCTTCACCGCCCTGATCACCTACGTCAGCGTCGCCCCCCACACCACCACCAAGACCCCCCTGCCGGAGCACGTGAAGGCCGCCCTCGGCGACCCCGTCCCGGCCTGAGCGCGGCGTGACGCCGGCGGCCTGACGTGTAACGGCCCCGGGCCGGTGGGTACGGTCGATCGTTCGTGAGTGAAAGCGGCCAGCCGGCGGGGTACCGGCCCCACCTCGATGGCATCCGCGCCCTGGCGGTGGTCGCGGTCATCGCCTTCCACCTCGGGTTCGGGTGGATCCCGGGTGGCTTCGTCGGCGTCGATGTCTTCTTCGTCCTGTCCGGCT
>DATHEV010000744.1:0-6227 GCA_035318405.1 Iamia sp. | reverse complement strand
AGCGGTCCCGCCGGTGCCTGGATCGTCGAGCCCGCCACCGGCCGGGTGCAGCCCGTCGACATGGTCGAGTTCCAGCCCGTCGGCGAGCCCATCGAGGTCGGCCAGCCGTTGGTCGGCCAGTCCGTCGACGTCGACGGCACCCTGTGGCTGCTCGACGACGACGGGCGGGTGCGCTCGCTCGAGGGGCGCGAGCTCAGCCCTGCCCGCCCGCTCGAGCTGGGCGACCCCGACCAGGCCGCCCTGGCCACGGTGGGCGACCTGGCCGTGGTGGCCGATCCCGTATCCGGTCGGCTCACCACCAGCGAGGGCGACTCGTGGGCGATCGACGGCCTGCTCGGCGGGGCGGTGCTCATGGCCGGCCAGCAGCCCGGTCCCGTCGTCGCCCTGGTGGTCGTCAACGGCTCGCGCCGCAGCCTGGTCGCCGTCGACCTCGACGCCGGGGCGCCACTGCCCGAGGTCGTCCTCGGGCCCGACCCGGTGGCCGCCCCCCTGCCCGTCGACCAGCGCATCTTCGTCCCCACGGTCACCGCCGACGGACCCCTGCTCCGGCGCTTCGACCTCCCCGACCTGGCCGAGGGCGAGGCCGTGGACGTCCCCCACGGCGACGACCAGCCCGATGCGACCGACGGCGACCTGGGCTACGACGCCTTCCTCGAGGGCACCCGGCTCTGGGCCAACGATCCCCGGAGCGAGATGGCCGTGACCGTCGGCGTCGGCCAGGAGTCGCGGGAGGTCAACAAGCTCGACCCCAGCGACGAGGGCGAGTCGGGCACCGACGCGGGCGACGAGGACGAGGCCCCGACCGACGAGCCCCCGATCCCCGAGACGCCCGCGCCGGACCCGGTCGACCCCGGCTCGGGCTCGGAGCCGCCCATCCCCACCCCGACCCCGGCCACCCCCGACCCGGCACCGCCGTCGGCGACACCCGGGCCCTCGCCGGTCCTCCCCACGCCACCGGTCGACGACACGCCGGCCGAGGTGACGGTCCCCGATGTCACCGGCCGCGACCCCCAGACGGCGTGCTCTCGCCTCCAGCAGGCCGGCCTGGGCTGCGCGCCGGAGTCGGTGGAGGACGACGACCGCGACGTCGACGTGGTGTTCGAGCAGTCGCCCGACGCCGGGTCGACGGTGACGGCCGCGACGGCCGTGACCGTCCGCTTCGCGGTCCGCAGCCGGGTCGTCGTGCCCGCCGTCGAGGGCATGACCTCGGCGGCGGCCACCACCGCGCTGGAGACGGCAGGGCTGGTCGCCGATCCGCAGGAGCGCACCGACGCCACCCCCAGGACACGCTCGACGTCGTCCTCCCGGGCCAGGAGCCGGCGGCCGACACCGAGGTCGACAGCGGCACCACGGTGGCCATCACCTACTTCACGGACTACGCCCCGATCGCCTTCGACCCGGCCACGATCGTCGGCCGGCCCCAGGACCAGGCCTGCACGCCCGTGCTGGAGGCCGGCTTCACCACCTGCGGAGCGGTGCAGGGCGACCCCGCGCCCGACGACGCCAACCAGGGCCTGGTGTACGCCGTCACCCCGTCCGAGGCCGGCGAGTACCCCCGGGACACGACCTTCACCCCCGTCTACTACGCACCCCGCGTCCTCCGGACCGCCGCCCTCCCGAACTTCGACAACACCGGCGTCGACTGCGCCCCCGTCCAGGCGTGGAGCGACCAGAACGGCATGAACCTCCAGTGCTCGGGCGTCGTCGCCCCCTACGACCCCCCGCAGGCCCGGGTCTACAGCTCCATCGTCGGCCAGGAGCCGGCGGCGGGTGTGGTGGTCACCGAGGGCCAGGCCGTCGTCGTGCACCTCTACCAGCCCCAGCTGCGCGTGCTCATCGACTGGGCCCGCACGTTGGAGTCCGACCCCAGCCGCATCGAGGCCACCCACACCCTCCGCGGCCCCGAGGAGGGCCCGCCGGGCGACAACCCGGGCCGCTGGGTCGACACCGGCTCCCGCATCCAGCTGTTCGCCCGTCAGGTGCCCGGCGCCGTGCCGGTGTTCTGCTGGAACCTCACCTCCGAGGGCGGGACGCTCCGCCACTTCTGCGGCACCCAGGTCCCACCCCAGTACAACAACCCGACGAGCTGGACGGTGGGCTACGGCGGCACCGCCATCGGGTGGGCCTACGACGACGACCTCGGCGTCGGGGCCGTCGGCCGGTTCCCGTGCGGGCTGGTGAAGGTCAACGCCAGCACCGGCCGCCAGCTCCCGATCGGCAGCTACTACAACGCCTCGCCGGTGTGCGGGCTGATGCCCGACAGCGGACCGCCCGACCGCTACGAGCCGTGGGACGCCTTCTGGACGCCAGCCTGACCGGGGCGCGGTCGCCCGGCGACCCGGCGTTGGGAAGCGCTTCCCATCGACTCTTCCGCCGGGCTCGGACAAGGTGCAGGGCATGGCCGAGGTCCGCTACGACGTCCCCGACATGACCCGGGCCCTCGGGGCCTACCAGCAGCTCGCGACGCGGGCGGACCGGTGGAGCCGGGCCTGCGAACGGGTGGCCGGCGACCTGTCGTCGGCCCAGCTCGCCATGCACACCACGATCAGCCCGGACCTGATCGCCGGGGTCTACGGGGGCGACGCCTCGGCCCTTCAGGGCGTCTCGGGGGGCGTCCCGGGACCAGGGATGACCGGGCCCGGCATCGACCCGATGGTCCGCAGCATCCAAGAGGTGCTCGCCACCATCCCGACCCACCAGCACCAGCTGGGCGAGATCGAGCAGTACTGCGGCATCGTCGGCGAGCACTACGCCGAGCGGGCGTCGGTCTACCGCCGGCGGGCCGAGACGCTGCGCGGCCTGCTCGAAGAGGTGCGCCGCGAGGCCGAGCCGGGCCCGTACCTGGACTCGTCCCTGTACGCGACCGACGTCGACGAACCGCCCGAGGCGCCCGAGCCGGCGGGTGCCCGATGAGCGCCGCCGCCCGCCCCGCACCGGCCTCCGACCCGGTCCTCGACTACCTGCTGGGCCCGGCCCGCTCGCCTCAGGATGTGGACCCGATCGACCGGGCCGCCATGCCCGCCCAGGCCGAGGCCCTCGTCACCGGCCGGCCGGTCATCGTGATCAACCCGAGCCAGGCCGACGCCTTCGGCCGGTTCCTCCGCCAGACCGGCGACCAGCTCGACGCGGCCCGGAGCCATCTCCGCCGGGTGGACGACTCGGGGGTCGACCCTCCCCCGGAGCTCCGGCGGGTCATCGGCGACGTGGCCGGCGCGGCGCGCCTGCTCACCACCACCGCCCGCTCGTTGACCTCGGGCACCGCCTACGCGTCGCGCGTGGCCCAGCTGGCGCGTCGGGCCGACGAGGGCGGCGGGCTGTCCGGGCTCCAGGCCGGCCGGGCCGGCAAGAACCTGGTGACCTTCGCCGCCGACCCCACCGTCGGGGGCGGGGCCGGAGCCCTGGCCCGGACGCTCAACACCGCCGTCGGCGCGACGCTGGTGGGTCGCACCGCCGAGGTGGTGGTCGACGCCCTCGCCGGCGCCGCCCGTCGGGGCCTCGGCGGCGGGGGCGCGCAGGCCGCCGTGCGGGCCCTCGGCGAGGGGCTCCGCGGCGTGGTCGCCCCGACCGCGGACTTCGAGCGGCTGCGCGCCGGCTCCCTCCCCGGGCCCGAGGCCGGCCGATCGGCACGTCTGATCGCCAAGATCGCCCGCTTCGCCGGGCCGGCGAGCGTCGCCCTCGACGCCTTCTCCGGCGTCCGCGCCATCGACGGCATCCGCGACGACGGCCTGAAGGCCAGCAACGGCCTCGCCCTCGGCTCGGCCGCCACCGGCCTGGGCAGCGCCGCCCTGGTGTTCGTGGCCCCGTGGGCGGCCGCGGGCCTCGGTGGCGTCAGCCTGCTCACCGGAGGCGGATCGATCTTCGCCCAGGGCAAGGAGGACGACGCCACCCGGCGCCGGGCCGCCGAGGCCTGGCAGGCGAAGCTGCGGCGCAACCCCAACACCACCGACTTCCTGCGGGGCCAGGGCCCGATGCCATCGTTCCCGCCCCTGCTGACGAGGCTCCCCCGCCTCTCGCCCACGTCACCGTGACCGCCACCGAAGCGCCTCCCACCGGTCCCCCCGTGGCGGTGACCGCCGACGAGCTCGCCGCCCTGGCGTGGGTGTTCGACCGCGACGCCGTGGTGATCGAGGGGCCCACCGTCCTGGACGCGGTGGGTGAGCATCGGGACGGCGTCGCCGGGAGCCTGCTCGTCTCGCTCGCGGCCAAGGGCGTCATCGACCTCGACGCCGCCGCCGGCGAGCCCCGCCTCCGCCCCGTCGCCGAGCTGCCGGCCCTGCCCGCCCAGCTGACCCGGCCCGATCGCTGGCTGCGGTTCCACCGCGCCGACGAGCACGGTGAGCGCACCCGCCACCTGCTGGCCGTCGACGACCAGTGGCTGGTCGTCGATGTCGTCGGGGCGTTCCACGTCCTCGCCGCCACGGCCGCCTCGGCCGTCGGCGCCCTCGCGGCCGTCGCCCTCGATCTGGGGCCCGGCGGGGGTCCGACCGATGCGACCAACCCTGTCCCGAGCCCCCCGGCCGGCGGGTGCCGCGGCGACCTCTGGGCCTGCGGGCCCGCCAGCGGGCCCCTGAGCCGACGGTGGCAGCGCTGGCGCGACGCCGTGACCCCCGCCCCGCACGCCGCGGTTCGCGTCGACCTGGCCGCGGTGGTGGGCGACACCGTGGTGCGGGACTGGTCCACCGTGCTGGCCTCGGGCTCGACCTGGTGGGTCTCGGAGCCGGATCCGGACGCCCCAGTCCCGGACCCCTCGCGCGGCGGGGACGCCTCGGCTCCCGCCGTCACCGGACGCGTCGATCCCGCATTGCTCCTCGCCCAGCTCGACCGCTGGCTCCCCGCTGGCTCGAGCCCCTGAACTGGCGATCAGATCCGGCGGGAACCCGCCGGATCTGATCGCCACTTCGCCGCGAGGGCCTAGCGTGCGGCCGTGCGCGCGTGGCCGACACTCGAGGATGCCGAGGGGCGCGACCGGGACAACCCGCTGGCCCCGTTCCGGGACCGCTTCGTCGGGCTCGACGACGAGCGGCCCTACCTCATGGGCAACTCGCTCGGTCCCCTCCCCCGCGCCACCGAGGAGGCGCTGGCCCGCTTCGTGCACGAGGGCTGGGGGGGCCGCAAGGTGGAGGGCTGGCACGAGTGGCTCGACCTGCCGGTGCGGCTGGGCGACCGTCTCGGCGGGCTCGTCGGCGCCGGCCCCGGCCAGGTCGCGGTGGGCGACTCGACGACCGTCCAGATCCACAAGCTGGTGGCCGCCGCCCTCGACGCCCGCCCCGACGCCACCGCCGTGGCCCTGGCCACCGACGAGTTCCCCACCGACCGCTACGCGGTGCACGCCCAGGCCGCCGCCCGGGGGCTCGACGTCCGGATCGTGGGCAGCGAGCGACCGGACGGGCCGCTCACCGCCGGCACCACCGCCACGGCCTGCGCCGACGGGCAGGTCGCCGTGCTGGTCGCCTCGCTGGTGCGGTTCCGCTCGGGCGCCCTGGCCGACGCCGCCGCCGTCACCGCCGCCGCCCAGGCCCATGGCGCCCTCGTGCTCTGGGACCTGTCCCACGCCGCCGGCGCCCTGCCCGTCGACCTCGACGGCATCGGCGCCGACCTGGCCGTGGGCTGCACCTACAAGTACCTGAACGGCGGGCCGGGGGCCCCCGCCTTCGCCTACCGGGCCCGCCGCCACGCCGGGCTCCTCCAGCCCCTCCACGGCTGGTTCGGCCAGGCCGACCAGTTCGCCCTCACCGACGCCTACGTCCCGGCCGGCGACGCCCGCCAGCTGGTGGTGGGCACCCCGCCGGTCGCCGGCCTCATCGCCGTCGAGCAGGGGGTGGCCCTGGCGGAGGAGGCCGGCATGGACCGCATCCGGCAGGTCAGCCAGGACCTGGTCGACTTCGCCATCGCGGTGGCCGACGGGCTCGCCGACCGCGGCGTCGCCGTCATCACTCCTCGCGACCCCGCCGCCCGGGGCTCGCACCTCGCCCTCCGCCACCCGCGGGCGGCCGAGCTGACGGCCGCCCTGCTGGCCCGGGGCGTCGTGGTCGACCACCGGGCGCCCGACGTCATCCGGCTGGCCGCGGCCCCGCTCCACACCCGGTTCGTCGACCTCTGGCTGGCGCTCGACGCCCTGGGCGACCTGCTCGACGCCTGATCCGCCGGTCCCGCTCAACCCCTCCCGGCCCCGGCCGATGTCGGGTGGAGGCGCCCTTGGCGCGCCGCGGAGGGACGACGTGACGCAG
>DATHEV010000743.1:0-3649 GCA_035318405.1 Iamia sp. | reverse complement strand
CGTCGAACAGGCAGAGCTCGACCCGGCGGGCGTTCTCGCTGAACAGCGAGAAGTTGACGCCGTGGCCGTCCCAGACGGCGCCGAGCGGGAACGGCCGTCCGGGCCACACCTCGGTGGGCCCGCGCTCGGCCGCGTCGACCGTCTCGTGGGCGGGGGTCGCGGGGAAGGGCCCGGTGGAGGGCTCGTCGATCAGGTCGGACATCTCAGTTCCCCTCCCCGCGGAGCAGGGCCCCACCCAGAGCCGGCAGGGCGATGGCCCCGTCCTTCACCGCGAAGGTGTGGTGGGTCGACGCGAGGACCTCGGTGACGTGGTCGGGGAGGGGGACGGTGGCGGGGGCGTCGGCGAAGGAGACGACGGTGTGGAACGGGCCCCGCCGGAACCGGAGCCAGCGGGCCTCCTCGTCGAAGGCGATCTCGTCGACGTCGCCCGCCGGCAGCTGGCGCCGGACCTGGAGGAGCCGGCGATAGAGGGCGGCGATGTCGTCGTGGACCTCGCGGCTGAGCTTCGAGCGCTGGAAGGTAGCCGGGTCCTGCGGGTCGGGGACCTCCTCGCCCGAGAAGGCGGCGAAGTCGGCGAACTCGCGCTTGCGACCCTGGCGGGTGGCCTCGGCGATCTCGGGATCGATGTGGTCGCTGAAGAACTGGAACGGCGCCGGCTCGCCGTGCTCCTCGCCCATGAACAGCATGGGCGTGAACGGGGCGGTGAGGACGATCAGGGCGGCGAGGGGCTGGACCGACCGGGACAGGCGATCGCCCAGGGCCCGGTTGCCGACCTGGTCGTGGTCCTGGGTGAACACCACGAACTGCTCGGGCGGGCGATCGTCGGCCGGCGCGCCGAAGCGCTGGTGGCGGGCCGGACTCCACCCGCCGGTGTGCACGTAGGGCCGGTGCAGGGCCGTGGCCAGGTCGGCCACGGTGCCGAAGTCGGCGTAGTAGCCGTCGCGCTCGCCGGTGGCCAGCACCCGGACGCTGTGGTGGAGGTCGTCGGCCCACTGGGCGTCGCACCCCCACCCGCCGAGCTCGGGCGGCCGGATCACCTTGGGGTCGTTGAGCGCGCTCTCGGCGATGACGATGCTGCCGGGCCGGGCCTGGTGGGCGCGCCGGGCCACGGCGGCGACGAGGTGCTCGGCCCCCTGGTCGAAGATGGCGTGCACGGCGTCGAGCCGCAGCCCGTCGAGGTGGAGGTCGCGCAGCCACCACTCGACGCTCTGGAGCACCCACTCGCGCACCGGGTCGGACCACTCGTCGTCGTAGTTGAGGGCCGCGCCCCACCAGGTCGAGTACTTGTCGGTGAAGTAGGGCCCGAAGGCGGCGACCTGCTCGGCGCCGGTGGCGCCCAGGTGGTTGTGGACCACGTCGAGGATCACGGCCAGGCCGGCGCCGTGGGCTCCGTCGACCAGCCGGGCCAGGCCCTCGGGCCCGCCGTAGGTGGAGTGGGCAGCACCGAGGTACACGCCGTCGTAGCCCCAGCCCCAGCGGCCGGGGAACTCGGCCACCGGCATGATCTCGATGGCGGTGACGCCGAGGTCGGCCAGGCCGGCGAGGTGGGGGATGGCGCCGTCGAAGGTGCCCTCGGCGCTGAAGGTGCCGACGTGGAGCTCGTAGAGCACGTGCTCGGCGAGCGGCCGGATGGCGAAGCCGTCGTCCGACCAGGCGAACGCCCCGGGGTCGACGACGCGCGATGGCCCCCGCACGCCCTCCGGCTGGTGCCGGCTGGCCGGGTCGGGCAGCTCACGCCCGTCGAGCACGTAGACGTAGTCGTCCCCCGCCGCGGCCCCCGGCACGCTCGCGGTGCGCACCCCCATCCCGCCGTCGGACGTGCGGTGGTCGCCCGCGGCCGAACCCGTCAGCAACCGAACGTCGACCTGCTCGGCCGCTGGCGCCCACACCCGGAACACCACCCCCGGACACTCGGTGCCTGGCACCGAGTGACCGCCCGGACAGTCGGTGCCAGGCACCGAGTGACCGCCGACGACGGTGGCGCCGAGGGGGTGCTCGAAGGGGAGGGCCTCGCTCACGGGGACGCGAGCCAGAGGACGCCGAGGGGTGGAAGGGTCATCGCCGCCGACCACTCCTGGCCGTGCCACGGGACCGTCTCGGCGTCGACGCCGCCGAGGTTGCCGACGTTGGATCCGCCGTAGGCCGAGGCGTCGGTGTTGAGGACCTCGGCCCAGCGCCCGGCCGCCGGCAGCCCGACGCGGTACCCGTCGCGGGGCACGGGGGAGAGGTTGGCCACGCACACGACCTGCTGGCCGTCGTCGGCCGAGCGGCGGACGAAGGCCACCACGTTGCGGTCGGCGTCGGCCGCCTCCAGCCAGGTGAACCCGGCCGGGTCGTCGTCGATCTCCCACAGGGCGGGGTGGCGCCGGTAGCAGTGGTTGAGGTCGCGGACGAGCATCTGCACGCCGGCGTGATCCGCCCTCTCGAGCAGGTGCCAGTCGAGGCTGCGCTCCTCGCTCCACTCCCGCTCCTGGGCCAGCTCGCCCCCCATGAACAGGAGCTGCTTGCCCGGGTGGGCCCACATGTAGGCGTAGAGGGCCCGCAGGTTGGCCATCTGCTGCCAGCGGTCGCCGGGCATCTTCTCCAGCAGCGAGCGCTTGCCGTGGACGACCTCGTCGTGGCTGAGCGGGAGGATGAAGCTCTCGTCGAAGGCGTACACGAGCGAGAAGGTCAGCTCGCCGTGGTGGTGCTTCCGGTGGATCGGCTCCTGCTGGAAGTAGGCGAGGGTGTCGTGCATCCAGCCCATGTTCCACTTGAAGCCGAAGCCCAGGCCGCCGGTGTCGACGGGCTTGGAGACGCCGGGCCAGGCGGTGGACTCCTCGGCGATGGCGGCGACGCCCGGCTCCTCGGCGTGGATCACGGTGTTGACCTCCTGGAGGAAGGCCACCGCCTCGAGGTCTTCACGCCCGCCGTGGACGTTGGGGTTCCACTCGCCCGTCTCCCGCGAGTAGTCGAGGTAGAGCATCGAGGCCACGGCATCGACCCGCAACCCGTCGGCGTGCATCTCCTGGAGCCAGAACAGGGCGTTGGCCAGCAGGAAGCCCTTGACCTCGAGCCGACCGTGGTTGAACACGAGCGTGCCCCAGTCGGGGTGCGAGCCCCGGGGCCCGGCGTGCTCGTACAGCTCGGTGCCGTCGAAGCGGGCCAGGGCCCACTCGTCGCGGGGGAAGTGGGCCGGCACCCAGTCGAGCAGGACGCCGATGCCGTGCGTGTGCAGGGTGTCGATCAGGAGCTTGAGGTCGTCGGGCGTTCCCCACGCCGCCTCGGGGGCGAAGAACGAGGTGACCTGGTAGCCCCACGAGCCGCTGTAGGGGTGGTGCATCACCGGCAGCAGCTCGACGTGGGTGAACCCCATGTCGGTGACGTAGGCGGCCAGCTCGTCGGCGGCCTGGGCGAAGCCGAGTGGCACCTCGGGGTGGGCGGGGTCGCGCCGCCACGAGCCCAGGTGGACCTCGTAGATCGACATGGGCGCCACCTGGGGGTCGAGCGAGCGGCGCCGCTCGACCCAGCCGGCGTCGGCCCAGGCGTGATGCGACTCGGAGACGATCGAGGCCGATGCCGGTGGAACCTCGGCCTGGCGGGCCACCGGGTCGGCGTGCTGGACGACCGAGCCGTCGGCCCCGTGGACCTCGAACTTGTAGCGCTCGCC
>DATHEV010000742.1:0-4330 GCA_035318405.1 Iamia sp. | reverse complement strand
TCGTCCTGCCCGAGGAGCCCGCACCGGTGCCGGTCGACGTCGACCACGCCGCCCTCGAGGCCATCGCCGACGCCACCGATGGCAAGGCCTTCCAGGCCGCCACCGAGGGCGAGCTGCGCGAGGTCTACCGCAACATCGGCTCGTCGATCGGCTTCGAGATCGTGTTCAACGAGATCGGCCGGTGGTTCGTCGGCGCCGCCATGGTGCTGCTGTTCCTCGGCTCCAGCCTCTCCCTCGTCTGGTTCAGCCGCCTGCCGTAGTCCCGCCCCCCACGGGCGGGGCTACGACCGGCGGAGGCCCTCAGCAGGTGAGGTTGAGGTGGAAGGCGCGGTTCGAGAGGGCCCCGGAGGCGTCGAACGTGAAGACGTAGAACCGGGTCTGGTCGGCCACGTCGGGGGTGACGGCGGCGTAGATGGAGGCGCCGTCGGCGGTGGCGTTGGCCACGCACTGGTCGACGTTCCGGTCGAACTTCACGAGGTACTGGCCCGTGCTCGGCCGAGAGGTGGCCACCACGCGCGACCCGACGGACAGGGCTCCGGAGGCCTGAACGACGGCCGCCAGGGGCTTGACGTAGTACCCCTGCACCTCGATGACCACGTGGGTGGCCGAGCCGTTGGCCCGCACCCGCAGATCCGACGCCGCACCGCAGACCACGTTGCAGATGGCCAGGGCGCCGGTGTTCGTCGGGTTGAAGCCCTTCATGTAGTTCAGGAAGGTGGAGGTCGTCTCGGTCGAGCCCGAGGGCCACAGCCGCAGCAGGCCGGTGCCGGCGGCCGACACGGCCGTCACGGTCGCCTCGATCGCCGTGGCCGCCACCGGGACGCCGCAGCCCCCGGCCTTGCCGCCCTGGCCGGAGTACTGGCCGGGGATGTTCTCGGGGCCCTTCACCTTGAGGGTCCGGAAGTTGCCGGCCCCGATCGGCGAGCCGCCCTGGCCCATGCGGGTGTCGTAGATGCGGCAGCCGGTGATCGGGACGAACTCGGTCTCGGTGATGGCGCCACCGGTGTCGCCCGCCGTGGGCGGGGCCGCGACCATCGTGGGCTCCGGCTCCGGAGCCTGCCCCTGGGCCTGCACCTGGGTGGCGACAAGAGCGGTTGCGGCCAGCGCCGCCACCAGCAGGATCGCCTTGATGGACCTTCTCATGGATGTCTCCTCGTCTCGGCCGGGGCCGTCCCCCGGGGGCTGCTCCTGAGGCGTGCCATGCCCGTGCCACCGCAGGGGGGCGTAGCGTCAGCGCCATGGGCGACGGAGGTGACCCCTTCGTGGGACGGGCCCACGAGCTGGCGCTCCTCCGCCGCGTGGTCACGGACGGCCCGTCCGCCGTGGTCGTCTCGGGCCCGCTCGGGATCGGCAAGTCGCGCCTGGTCGAGGAGCTGGGCCGCCAGCTGCGGGCCGAGGGCGCGGTCGTGGCGGTGGGGCGCACCTGGCCCGACGACTCGCCCACGCTGCGGCCGTGGTTCGAGGTGCTCGACGCGGTCGGGGTCGACCGGGAGGTGCTGGCCGGGCCGGCCGCGGACCGCGCCGACCGCTTCGCCCGCACCATCGATGCCCTGGCTGCCCTCGACCCGGCGCCGACCCTCGTCATCGACGACCTCCACACCGCCGACGTCGAGACCCTCCTCCTGACCCGGCTCGTCGTGCGGGCCGCCGGGGGCTGGCGCGGCGCCGTCATCGGCACCCGCCGGCCGGGACCGACCGGCTCCGACCAGGCCGACGCCCTCCTCGACGCAATCGAGCGCGACGCCCGCCTCCTCCCCCTCGGCGGCATGGACGTGGCCGACGTGGCCGAGGTGCTGCGCCGGTCGGAGCCGGAGGTCGCCGACGACGTCGTCCGGCTGGTCAGCGATCTCACCGAGGGCAACCCGCTGCGGGTCCGGGCCGTGGCGGCCGGTCCGCCCGACCGGTCGGGGCGGCTCTCGGCCCGGGTCGAGGACGACGTCGCCGCCCGCCTGGCCCAGCTGCCCCTCCAGGCCCGAGAGCTGGTGGCCGCGGCGGCCGTGATCGGCGGGGCGGCGCGCCCCTCGGAGCTGGCCGCGGCGTGCGGCGCCGGCCCGGGCGTCGTCGCCGAGGCGGCGGGGCCGGCCACCGCGTCCGGCCTGCTGGCGCCCCGGGGCGACGGCCTGGTGCTGGCCCACGACGCCATCCGCGAGATCGTCCTGGCCGGGCTCGGAGCGCCGGAGCGAGGCGCGATCCACGGTCGCCTGGCCCAGCACCTCCGGGGTGGGACCACCGACGACCGCGGTCGCGGTGCCCAGCACGGCCTGGCCGCGGCGGAGCTGGCCACCGGCGTGCTCGACGACGCCGTCGTCGCCGCCCGGCGGGCGGCGGGGGATCTCAGCCGGGACGCCTCGCTGGTCGCCGCCGACGGGCTCCTCGACCGGGCCGTGGCCACCACCCGCGCCCTCGGCCACCGACCGTCGGCCGACCTCCTCGTCGAGCGGGCCGAGACCACGCTGGCGTGCGGGCGGTTGCAGGACGCCCGGCGCCGGTTCGAGGAGGCCGCGGCCGAGGCCGAGCGGGTCGACGACCGGGTCAGCCGCGCCCGCGCCGCCCTCGGTCTGGGCGGGGTGTGGCTGGGCGAGCACCGCGAGACCGCCCCCGCCGAGCGGGTCCGCCAGCTCCAGGAGGCGGCCGTGGCCGACCTCCCCGCCGCCGAGGGCGTGCTGCGGGCCCGCCTGGCAGTGCGCCTCGCCGCCGAGGACGCCTACCGGCAGGGCACGACGGACGGTCTGGCCGAGCTGCTGGATTCGGTGCGCACCACCGGCGATCCCTCAGCCCTCCTGGAGGCGCTCTCGCTCGTGCACCACGCCACCATGCACCCGGGGCTGGAACGACAGCGCCTGGCGCTCGCCGACGAGCAGCTCCTGGTCGGCACGGCATCGGGGGCCGAGCTGTTCGTCCTGGTCGCCCTGGCGTGGCGGGCCATCGACCTCTTCCTCGCCGGGGACCCGGCCGCGGAGCGGGCTCTCGGCGAGCTGTCGCGCCGGGCCGACGCCGTCCAGTGCCAGGCCCCCATCTACGCCGCCCGGCTGATGGACGTGATGGTGCTCCTGCGGGCCGGGCGCATCGACGAGGCCGAGGCGGCGGCGGCCACCTGTCTCGACCTCGGCACCGCGGTCGGCGACGCCGATGCTCTCGCCTACTACGGGGTCCACCTCTTCGCCATCCGCACCTGGCAGGGGCGCGAGTCCGAGGTGCTCGACGTCTTCGAGGCCGTCACCCGCTCGCCCGAGCACCCGCTCGCCGACCGCAGCGTCCTGGCCGGCTGCGCCGTGCTGGCGGCGCGCGCCGGCGATCTCGACCGGGCCGCCTCCATCCTCCACGAGTGCGCGGCCGACGGGCTGGCGTCGATCAAGATCTCGACCACCTGGCTGACCTGCATCGCCGCCCTGGCCGAGGCCGCCTGCGCCCTCGACGACACCGATGTCGCCGCCCAGGCGCACGAGCTGCTGCTCCCCCACGCCGACCTGCCGGTGATGCCGTCCTTCGCCGTGGCCTGCTTCGGGTCGGTCCACCGCCCGCTCGGCACCACCGCCCTCGTCCTCGGGCGCCCGGACGACGCCGTGGCCCACCTCGAGGCCGCCGTGGCGGCGTGCGAGCGCCTGGGGAACCACCCGGCCCGTCTGCTGGCCCAGTCCGACCTGGCCCGCGCCCTGGTCGCCGTGGGCGACAGCGCGGCGGCGCGCCGCGAGCTGCGGGCCGCAGTGGGCGGCGCCCGGGCTCTCGGCCTCGACGCTCTGGCGGAGCGCTGGGCGGCCGCCACGGTCCCCGCGCTGTGGGCGCCGGGTCCGACGATGGCCCGGGTCGAGGGCGGCGGCTGGGAGGTGGGCATCGGCGACGAGCGGGTGGGCCTGCCCGACCTGGTGGGCTGCCCCTACCTCGCCCTCCTCCTCGGCCACCCGGGCCGCGAGGTGCCGGCCCTGCGCCTGGCCATGGACGTCGACCTGGACGCACCGGGCGGGCGCCAGGACGTCCTGGACGGCCGGGCCATGGTGGAGCTCCGGCGCCGGGTCGACGAGCTGCGCCACGACCTCGACGCCGCCGAGGCCGCCGGCGATGCGGTCGCCGCCGCCGCCCGGCGGGAGGAGCTCGACGCCATCGCCCAGCACCTGGCCACGTCGCTGGGCCTGGGTGGGCGCGTCCGCTCGTTCGACGACCTGCCCGAGCGGGCCCGGACGTCGGTGCAGAAGGCCATCCGCCGGGTGATCGACCGGGTCGAGACGACCGACGTCCTGCTGGCCGACCACCTCCGGCGCAGCACGCGCACCGGCCTGACCTGCTGCTACGACCCCTGGGGCCCCACTCGCCCGGCCTGACCCTCGCCCCCCGA
>DATHEV010000741.1:0-5628 GCA_035318405.1 Iamia sp. | reverse complement strand
ACCAGCGTCGTCAGCCAGGCCACGGCGGCGGCCAGGCCGAACGAGAGCGCGGGCAGGCTGGCCAGGTCACGCATCCAGCGCGGCGGCTTCACGCCGGCCGCCGCCCCGGCGGCGAGGACCGCCAGCGCCATGCCCAGGCCGAACCAGCCGAAGTAGCCGAAGAGGGTGTAGGTCCGCACCGGCCAGTCGGTGCCCTGCTGCTCCCACATCCACCAGCGCAGCAGCGAGCCGCCGACGAACAGGCCCACGCAGGCCGAGGTCAGGAGGGCGACGCGCCGTCCGATCGACCCCCGCGCCGCCAGCCGGCACAGCCCCCACGCCACCGCCGGGAGCACGATGTAGAAGCTCATCTCGATCGAGAGCGTCCAGGCCACCGACAGCGAGCCGCCGCCGTCGATGAAGTCGCGGTCGTAGGCCTGGCCGAAGCCGTAGAGGAGGGCGTAGGCCGCGCCGCCGCCCTCCAGCGGGTTGTCGCGGATCACGAACAGCCACACGGTCAGGGCCACCCAGTAGGCCGGGACGATGCGGGCCAGACGCCGGATGGCGTAGCGGCCCAGCTGCGGCGGGCGCTCCTCGGCCAGGTGGGCGGCGAAGAAGGGTCGGCTCAGGAGGAAGCCGGAGAGGACGAAGAACAGGGCCACGCCGAGGTTGCCGAAGCGGGCCAGGCCCTCGCCCCACGTCCAGGCGGAGAAGCGGTCGACGGCGCCGGTGACGTGGAAGATGACGACGAGGACGGCGGCGAGGCCCCGCAGCCCGTCGAGGGCCGGGAACCAGGGGCGTCCGGGATCGACCCGGGCCTCGTCGGCCGGAGGCGCACCCGCTTCGACCGATGTCACCGAGGCGCCGTCGGCTGGTTCCACTCCGTCCACCCCACTCCGGTCCGGCCGTCGGTGGCGCGGTAGCGGCACAGCGCTCGCGGGAACCGCGAGGTCTGGCCCTCGGGCCCGGTGAGGAGGACGGGCGAGAAGGCCACCGGCTCGATGGCCAGCTCCAGGTCGTCGAGATGCACCCAGCCCGGGTCCGGGAGCCCCTCGCGGCCGAGCTCCTGGCCGCGGGCCACGTGGGCCACCGCCTGCGGGGTCCCGCCCGGGGGCTGGACGTAGCCGGTGCTGTAGAGCTCGTCGTCGCCCAAGGCCACCTGGGTGGCGTGGGTGCGGGTGCCGTCGTCGAGGGCCGACGAGGTCCACGACCAGCCGTAGGTCCACCAGTCGCGCACGCCCCACGAGTGGTCGCGCTGGCCCGATCCGTCGATCTCGAGCCGCTCCTGGCCCACCAGCACCTCGCCGTGGACCCGGCACGGCACCTCGTAGCGGTCGACGCCGGGGTACGCGTACGCGCCACCCTCGGTCTCCCACTCGAGGTCGAAGCCGAAGGGGACCCGGTCGCCCCGCAGGTCGCCGTAGGTCTCGGCCGGATCGTCGACCCCGACGGCGAAGGCCTCGCACCCCAGCGACCAGTGGTCGAGGGGCGTCTCCAGGTTGTGGGCCGCCCACAGCCCCTCGGTGCGGATCTCGAGCCCCGTGGCCGGGATCGGCACCTCGTGGTCGATCACGGTGACGAGCGGCCGGCCCTCGCCCACCACGCAGCCCCAGTACCAGGCGATGCCCAGGTTGGGGTAGAGCCCCAGCCGCACGTAGCCGCCCAGGCTGCCGTCGGGCTGGGACCAGTCGAAGTACCAGGACTCGTTCCAGAGCGGCTCCGGCCCGGGGGCGTGGCGGCCCTCGTCGGAGCGAGAGACGGTCGCCGCGTCGGTCATCGCTGGTCCATCGCCCGGTGGTCGCCGGGATCGGCCGTCTCGTGCCAGACGTTCCCGCGATGACCGCTGGCGGCTCCGCAAGCTCCGCCGCGGGACACTCCGTTGCTTCTGGTTCGCTCGCTTCGCTCGCTCATCGGCGGCGATCGTAGGCGGCGGTGCCGGGAGGCCCCGGGGTGGGTCGCCTCGCCGGGCGGCTCGGCTCCGTACGACCCGTGCGGACAAGGGCCCGGTCCCGCCGGACATCTCCTCGGCAGAGCCTCGGAGAGCAGGACACTGTGCATCTGGGTCGCCTCGCCGGACGGCTCGGCTCCTAGGTTGGGGCCATGCCGCCGCCCGCCCTGGGGACCGACGCCTGGATCGCCGCCGCCGATGCCGCCGCGCAGGCCGACGAGGGGCTGCGGGAGGCCTCGGTCGGCCGCCGGATCGTGATCGGGCAGGAGGTGGTCGACGGCGAGCGGCGAACCCGTTGGCACCTGGTGCTCGACGACGGAGAGGTGGCGGTGCGCGCAGGCTGGCCGGACGACCCCGACGTGACCTTCAGCCAGGACGCCGCCGTCGCCGGCCGGGTCGCCCGCGGCGAGGTCGCGGCCCGCACCGCGTTCGTGCTGGGCCAGGTCCGGCTGGGCGGCGACGTGGCCCGGCTCCTCGACGTGGCTCCCGCCCTCGCCGGGCTGGGCGATGTCTTCGCCGCCGTCCGGGTGGCCGGGGACGGTCCCGACGCGGGGGAGGTCGGCTAGTGCCCGAGCTGCCCGAGGTCCGGGCCCACGCCGAGCGGCTCGACACCGCCTACGCCGGCACTGCCCTGGCGGCGTTCCGGCCCATCACCTTCACCGCCCTGAAGACGTTCGCGCCCGCCCCCGAGGTGGCCGTCGACCACCCGCTCGCCTACGTCGGCCAGCGGGGCAAGCACCTGCTCCTCGACTTCGGCGTGGCCACCTTCGTCGTCCACCTCATGCAGGGCGGCCGGCTCCGCCCGGACGAGAAGAAGTCGGCCAAGCCGCGCGGTGGCGTGGCCCGCTGGACCTTCGACGACGACCGGGCCCTGCTGCTCACCGAGGCCGGCACCGAGCGCAAGGCCGGGGTGTGGGTCGTCGAGGGCGATCCCGAGACCCAGGTCCCGCTCGACCACCTCGGCCCCGAGGCCGACAGCGTCGGCACCGACGACCTGCTGACGATCCTCCACTCGACCAACAGCCGGATCCACGGCCTCCTCCGCGACCAGCGGATGATCGCCGGCATCGGGCGGCGGCTGGCCAACGAGGTCTGCCATCGGGCCCGGCTGTCGCCGTTCGCCATGAGCGGCAAGCTCGACGGCTCCGACGCCGAGCGGCTGGTCGAGGCCATCCGGGCCTGCATCGCCGAGGGCCTGGCCTTCGAGCGGGGCCGCGACTCCATGTCGGCCTCCAAGGACCGGCCCGGCGCCGTGCACCACCGCAAGGGCGAGGAGTGCCCCGACTGCGGCGACGTCGTCCGCACCGTCGAGTACCGGGCCTACGAGGTGGCCTACTGCCCCTCGTGCCAGACCGGCGGCAAGATCCTCGCCGACAACACCACCAGCAAGTTCCTCAAGTAGCGGACACTCGGTGCCAGGCACCGAGTGTCCGCCCGCTAGATCAGGCCGAGGTCCTTGACGGCGTCGCGCTCCTCGGCCAGCTCGCCGGTGGAGGCGTCGATGCGGGTGCGGGAGAACTCGTCGATGTCGAGGCCCGGGACGATCGACCAGACGCCGTCCTCGGTGGTGCAGGGGAAGGACGAGACCAGGCCCTCGGGCACGTCGTAGCTGCCGTCGGAGACGACGGCCATCGAGACCCAGTCGCCCTCGGGGGTGCCCTTCACCCAGTCGCGCACGTGGTCGATGGCGGCGCTGGCGGCGCTGGCGGCCGATGAGGCGCCCCGGGCCTTGATGATGGCCGCGCCCCGCTTGGCGACGGTGGGGATGTACTCGTCGGCGATCCAGGCCTCGTCGCCCACGAGCTCCCAGGCGTTCTTGCCGTCGACCTCGGCGTGGGTGAGGTCGGGGTACTGGGTGGTGGAGTGGTTGCCCCAGATCGTCATCTTCTTGATGGCATTGACGCTGACGTCGAGGCGGGCGGCGAGCTGGGCCTTGGCCCGGTTGTGGTCGAGGCGGGTCATGGCCGTGACACGGGTGGGATCGAGGCCGGTGGCGTTGCCCAGGGCGATCAGGGCGTTGGTGTTGGCCGGGTTGCCGACGACCAGGGCGTTGACGTCCTTCTTGGCCGCGGCGGCGAGCGCCTTGCCCTGCGGGCCGAAGATGCCGCCGTTGGCGCCGAGCAGGTCGGCCCGCTCCATGCCGTCCTTGCGGGGCATGGCGCCCACGAAGAACACGATGTCGGCGTCGCCAAAGGCCACCTCGGCGTCATCGGTGCGCACGGTGCTGGCCAGCAGCGGGAAGGCGCAGTCGTCGAGCTCCATGGCCACGCCCTCGAGGGCGCCCAGGGCCGGGGTGATCTCCAGCATCTGGAGGCTGACCGGCGTGTCGGGCCCGAGCAGATCGCCGGCGGCGATGCGGAACAGGAGGCTGTAGCCGATCTGGCCGGCAGCCCCGGTGACGGCGACGCGGACGGGCGTGGTGCTCATGCTCCCGACCCTACCCACGCCCTTCCCACCCCTCGAACTTTGGACGGAACCACGCCACATCCGGCGGAGTTCGCCCAAAGCTCGGTCACTCGACGGTGACGCTCTTGGCGAGATTGCGGGGCTTGTCGACGTCTCTCCCGAGGTGGACGGCGGCGTGGTAGGCGAGAAGCTGGAGGGGGATGCCGAGGGCGAGAGGGGCCAGCTCGGGCTCGGTCCTCGGCACCCGGAGGACGGCCAGGGCGTCGCCGACGTCGCGCCCGGAGTCGGTGACCACGACCAGCGGTCCCCGCCGGGCCCGGATCTCCGACAGGCTGCCCATGTTCTTCTCCCACAGCTCGTCGTCGGGCACGACGGCGACGGTGGGGATCTCCGGTGTGATCAGGGCCAGCGGCCCGTGCTTGAGCTCGGCCGCCGGATACGCCTCGGCGTGGATGTAGCTGACCTCCTTCAGCTTCTGGGCCCCCTCCATGGCGGCGACGTAGCCCCCGAGCCGGCCGATGAAGAAGGTGCTGTCGGCGTCGGCGATGGCCTTGGCCGCGGCGGCCACCTCGTCCTCGACGGCCAGGGCGGCACCGATGGCGGCGGGCAGGGCGGCGAGTCCGTCGAGGAGACGGCGCCCGTCGGCCGGGCCGAGGTCGCGAGTGCGGCCGAGCAGAAGGCCCAGCAGGGCGAAGGCGACACCGGTCGAGGTGAAGGTCTTGGTCGACGTCACCGACACCTCGTGGCCGGCGTGGAGGAAGATGCCCGACCCGCAGGCCCGGGCGATCGTGCTGCCGGGCGTGTTGACGATGCCGATGACCGTCCCGCCCTTGCGCTGGATCTCCTGCACGGCGGCGAGGGTGTCGATGGTCTCGCCGGACTGGCTGACGGCGACGTACAGCGTGTCGCGCTCGACGATGGGGTTGCGGTACCGCAGCTCGGACGCCGTCTCGACGTCGGCCGGGATGCGGGCCAGCGACTCCACCAGCCCCGCCCCGTACAGCCCGGCGTAGTAGGCCGACCCGCAGCCCAGGACCTTCACCCGACGCAGGGCCAGGACGTCCTTGGGGGTGAGGTCGAGACCCCCGAGGTGGGCGGTCGCGAACCGGGCGTCGACCCGGCCCCGCAGGGCCCGCTCGACCGCCTCGGGCTGCTCGTGGATCTCCTTGTGCATGTGGTGGGCGTGGTCGCCGAGGTCGTGGGCGGCGGCCGACACGGTGGAGGTCTGCGCGACCTTGGCCGTCGGCGACCCGTCGAGCGTCGAGGTGCGATAGCCGTCGGCCCGGACCACGGCC
>DATHEV010000740.1:0-4230 GCA_035318405.1 Iamia sp. | reverse complement strand
CCCGGACTCCGACGAGCTCCGGATGCTGACCGGGCGGTGCGAGACGCCCGTACCGGGCCTCGTCTTCTACGACGCCTGGGAGATGGCCGGCGACGGAACACCTGGCCACACGTGGTCCAACCGCAATCCGCTCGCCGCGATCGCGCTCTGGCCCGATCGCCGGATCGACCACATCCTCTCGGCGTGGCCTCGGGCGGGCGGCGCCGGCCATCCCACCCGCTGCGAGCTGCTCGGCGTCACCGACGGTCCCGACGCTCCGCAGCTCTCGGACCACTACGGCCTGGCCGCCGACCTCCGCTACTGACGATCCTCCCAGACGCTGATCCGGGGCGGTGGCTAGTAGGTGCCGAGGACCTGGTCGACCTTCATCGGGACGACCACGTTGTTGACGCCGAGGACGATTGTCTCGGCGGCGTCGTTCGTCCAGGTGCAGTAGAGGTGGCCGGCGGCGCCGTCGCAGCCCGACGGCAGCCAGTGGTCGGCCGCCGAGAAGGACTTGGAGAAGAGAGCCACCTTGGCCCCCGGGGTGGCGTAGGGCGTCGCCGCGTCCGAGGTGCCCTTCCGCCAGGCGTGGAACACGCGCCCGGCGATGGTGCTGCCGACGGGGATGCGCTGGACCTCGGACACCTTGTCGGACATGTTGTTCACCCGCATCTGGAGGCGGTTCTCGACCTTGTCGACCCACGTGCAGTAGGTCGACCCGGCGGCGCCGTCGCACCTGATGAACGTCCAGCCGGAGGCCGAGCTGTACGGCTGGCCGAACAGCTGGCCCACCGCACCCGGTGTGGCCACGGCGTTGGCGGCGGCCAGGTCGTTCGCCTTCCAGGCGTTGAAGAGCGAACCCGCCGGTTGCACCGGAGCGTCGCAGGCCGCCGCCAGGGCGGCGACCGCCACGGCGACGACGAGCAGCACCGATCGGCGCCGGACCTTCCTCTGCCCCGCGGTACCGCTCTGCGTCGCCATGATGACCTCTCCGATCGTTGACGGACGCCACCGGAGCCCCGGCGGCGTCGGGCGATGATGCGCCCGCCCCCCAGGCCCGGCAAGGGTGAGGGGGCGTCACCCCGATCCTCGCCGCCGTCGTCAGCGGTAGGCGGCCGCCTGGATCTCGTACAGCTCGGCGTAGGGGCCGCCGGCGGCGACCAGATCCTCGTGGCGGCCGACCTCGACGACGCGGCTTCCCGACAGCACGACGATCAGGTCCGCCATCCGGACGGTGGAGAAGCGGTGCGACACCAGCACCGTGACCCGCCCGTCGGCGGCGCCGTCCCGCGCCTGGGCGGAGAACCGCTCGAACAGAGCGTGCTCGGTCTCGGCGTCGAGGGCGGAGCTGGGCTCGTCGAGCACCACCAGCAGCGGGCGGTCACGCACCATCCCGCGCGCCAGGGCCACCTTCTGCCACTGACCGCCGGACAGGTCGACCCCACCGGGCCAGGCCGGCCCCAGCTGGGTGTCGAGCCCGTCCTCCAGACGCTCGACGACGTCCTCGGCTCCGGCGCGGACGACGGCGACCTCGACGGCGGGCCGCTCCGCGTACCGGGGCAGGTCGCCGAGCCCGACCGAGCCCTGCGCCGCCAGCTCGAACCGCACGTGGTCCTGGAAGGCGCCGCTCATCCGCGCCCGCCAGGCCACCGGGTCGACCCCGGCCAGGTCCTGCCCGTCGACCTCGATGCGTCCGGCGGTCGGCAGGTAGAGCCCGGCCAGCAGCTTGACCAGGGTGGACTTGCCGGCCCCGTTCTCGCCCACGATGGCGACCACGGCGCCGGCGGGCAGGTCGAGGTCGACGTGCTCCAGCACCAGGGGCTGGCCCGGTCCGGGGTAGGCGAAGGACACGTCGCGCAGGGTGATGCCGGAACGGAGCCGGTCCGGCGGCGTCCCGGTGGCGCCTCGGGAGCGGTCGGCGACGATCTCCTCCAGCCACAGCAGCCGCTGCGAACCCTGGATGAAGAAGCCCCACGTGTCGACCTCGGTGGCGGCCAACCCGATGTACGCGGTCATCCGGGCACCGGCGGCGATGACGATCAGGGCGTCGGCGGCCGCGCCGGGGCCGGAGTCGCCGGCGACGATGGCCACCGAGGCGACGAACGTCGCGGCGAACAGCGCCCACGACATGGTCTGGGCCAGACCGGAGCGGATCCGGACGGACCGCAACGGCCCGACGAAGGCGGCCCAGGCGCGGTCCCGGTCGGCGGCCATCGCCGTCGTGGCGCCGGCCGCCCGCAGCTCCTTGGCCGACGTCGCCTCGGTCCCGAGGACGAAGAGGTGCCGAGCTCGACGGCGATCGGCCGCGGCGGCCTCCCACGCCGCCGACTCCACCCGGCCCCGACGGGCGGTCACCAGCACCGGCGGCAGGGCGGCCACCCCGAGCAGGAGCAACAACGGGTGCACGGTGGCCAGGACGGCCATCACCACGCCGAGCCGCACGGCGATGCCGAGGGTGGAGAACACCGAGAGGAAGATGTGGTCGAGGGTGAAGACCTGGTCGCGCAGCATGGCCAGCCGATCGAGCATCGCCGGCCGCTCGTGCTGCTCGATGCCCGCCGTGGTGGCCTGGAGCCGGGCGACGTGGGTCTCCAGGCCGATGGCCAGCCGTTGGCGGAACCGCTGCTGCACGCGATCGCCGCCGGCCCGCAGCACCCACCCGCCGACGGCCGAGAAGGCGAGCCCGCAGCCGGCCACCACGAGCAGCGTCGTGTCGGGGTCGCCCGTCGTGCGGAAGGCGCGGGCGATCATCCCGAGCCAGAGGGCGAACAGCCCGTCGGGGACGGCGCCCAGCACGGTGAAACCGAGCGAGATCCACAGCAGGGCCGGTTGCAGCCGGAAGCCGAGCCGGAGGATGTGGACGAGGGAGCGGCCGCGGCCGGGGAGGTCCGGGAGCTCGTCGGTTCGCTCGATGCGCTCGCTCACTGCTGCACCTCCTCGTCGTCGAGGGCGACCTCGCCGTCGTCGAGACCCTGGGCGAAGCGGGCCGCCTGGAGGTCGAACATCGCCCGGTACCGACCGGCCGCGGCCATCAGCTCGTCGTGGCTGCCCTGCTCGACCACGACCCCGTCCTCGACGACGGCGATTCGATCGGCCCGCCGCACCGTCGAGAACCGGTGCGAGATGAGGATCGTGGTCAGGCCGCCCGTCGCCGCCAGCAGGCGTTCGAAGATCGCCGCCTCGCCGCGGACGTCGAGCTGGGCGGTCGGCTCGTCGAGCACCACCAGCCCGGCGCCGACCCGCACGGCGGCCAGGGCCCGGGCGAGCGCGATCCGCTGCCACTGCCCGCCGGACAGGTCGGTGCCGCCCGGGTAGGCCTTGGACAGCACCTGGTCGAGGTCCGCCAGGCCGGTGGCGCCAGCGACGTCGAGCGCGTCCAGGAGGACGTCGTCGGGCACCGGCCGCCCGTCGGGGACGAGGTTGCGCCGCAGCGACAGCTCGAAGCGGACGAAGTCCTGGAACACCACCGTGACCCGCTCCCGCCAGGCGTCCACGTCGATGTCCCGCAGGTCGTGGCCGTCGACGGTGATGGCGCCCGAGGTCGGGTCGTACAGCCGATCGAGCAGCTTGACCAGGGTCGTCTTGCCCGCCCCGTTGCGCCCGACGATGGCCAGCGAGCGGCCGGCCGGGATGGTGAGGTCGAGGTGCTCGTACACGGGAGCCCCGCCGCTGGGATAGGTGAACCCGACGTCGACGAAGCGGATCTCCCGGGTCGGCATCCCGTCCGGCGCCACCGGGGCGGCGGCGGGGACGAGCGCACCCTCCGGCGCCATCCGGCCCTCCAGCCGCTCGACGACCTGCACGGGCTGGGCGGCGCCCTCCAGGGCCCAGGCGAAGCCGCCGACCCCGAGGGCGCTGGTGCCCACCAGGGCCTGCGCCGCGACCACCATCGACCCCAGCGACACGTCGCCGTGGATGGCGTTGAGGACGAGGGGCACCAGCACGACGGCGTGGGCGACCGCGAGCACCACGAGCACGGTGAGGAGCGAGCGCTGCTTGAGCCGCATCGACTCCCACTGGAGGTCGAGCAGCCCGTGGCGGGTGGCGGCGAAGCGATCGACGACCCAGCCGCCGAGCCCGAAGACCCGCACCTCCTTGGCCGGCCCGGCGTCGACGGCCAGCCGGTAGGCGTAGTCGGCGTGCTGCTGCTCGGCCATCACCTCGGGGTCGGCGCGGTTGGCCCAGAAGGAGCTCTGCCGGAGCAGCCGGTGGGTGGCGAGCCACGCCCCACCCACGACGAACGGCGCC
>DATHEV010000739.1:0-7482 GCA_035318405.1 Iamia sp. | reverse complement strand
ACCTGGACCTCGTCGCCCTGCCCGACGTCGAGCCCCTCGACGTCCGCACCCCGTCCACCGCGGCCGCCGCGCCGCAGGAGGAGCTGGTCTGATGTCATCCGATCCCACCACCCCCGTTCCCACCCGCCGCCGTCCCCGGCTGTCGCTGATGCGCAGCAGTGCCGCCGTGGTGGTCATCGCCGCCGCCTCGGTGGGCGCCACCCAGGTGACCCTGCACGGGGTCCAGCAGCAGGAGCGACGCTCGACGCAGTGGTTCGCCCCCTACGTCGACGTGACCCTGCCGCCCACCCTCGACTTCCAGGACCCCCTGGCCAACCCCAACCCCGATGTCGTGCTGTCCTTCGTGGTGGCCGACCCCGACGACGGCTGCACCCCGTCGTGGGGCGCGGCCTACGACCTCGACGCCGCCGCCGGCGAGCTCGACCTCGACCGTCGCATCGTCCGCCACCGCGAGCGGGGCGGCGACGTCATCGTCTCGTTCGGTGGTGTGGCCAACGACGAGCTGGCCGTCGCCTGCACCGACGTCGACGCCCTGACCGAGGCCTACGGCGAGGTGGTCGATCGCTACGGGCTGCATGTCATCGATCTCGACATCGAGGCCAGCGGGCTCGAGGCCGAGGCCATCACCCGTCGGGCCCAGGCCATCGCCCGGGTCCAGGACGGGGCCGAGCGCCTCGACGTCTGGCTGACCCTCCCCGTGGCCCCCCAGGGGCTGACGGCCGAGGGCCTGTCCGTGGTCGACGCCATGCTGGCCGAGGGCGTCGAGCTGGCCGGCGTGAACATCATGACGATGGAGTTCGGCCCGTCCCGGGCCGGCGCCAGCTTCGTCGACGCCTCGCTGGCCGCCATCGACGCCACCGTCGCGCAGGTACAGGGCGCCTACCGGCGGGCCGGCACGGTGCTCACCCCGGCCCAGGCCGCGGTCAAGATCGGCGTCACGCCGATGATCGGCCAGAACGACCAGCCCGACGACCGTCTCGACACCGACGGGGCGCGCCGGCTGGTCGACGAGGCCAGCCGCCGGGGCGTCACCCGGTTCTCGATGTGGTCGCTGAACCGTGACGTGGCCTGCGCGGCCAACGTCGACCCGGCCATCGCCACGACCTCGTGCAGCGGCGTCGAGCAGGACCCGCTGGAGTTCTCCGAGATCTTCGGCGTGGTGAGCGGGCGTCCCACCGACGTGGCCCCGGCCGAGGAGGGGAGCGCGGTCGACGGCCGGGCCGCGGTCGACGCCGCACCGGGCACGGGTCCCTACGACGACTGGCGCCCCCGCCGTGAGTACGACACGGCCGAGAAGGTCGTGTGGCGGGGCCAGGTGTACGAGGCCAAGTGGTGGACCGTGGGTGACCAGCCCGACGCGCCCGTCGACCACGAGTGGGACTCGGCGTGGCGCATCCTCGGGCCGGTGCTCGAGGCCGACGCGTCCCCGCCACCGACGCCCACCATGCCCGAGGGCAGCTACCCCGACTGGGAGCCGCGGGGCGACTACGAGCCCGGCGACCGGGTCCAGCACCTCGGTGTCGGCTACCGGGCCAAGTGGTCGACCCGGGGCTTCGACCCGACCACCGACGTCGACAACGAGTGGGAGAACCCGTGGGATCCGCTGCCCCCCACGGCCGTCCCCGCCGGCGCCGACAAGACCTGAACCCGAGGTGGCGATCAGATCCGGCGGCTTCGCGCCGGATCTGATCGCCGGTTCCCTGACGGCCCCGCCGACGCGGGAGGGGGCCGCCGCGTCCGCCGACGCGACGGCCCCCGATCGGGTGCCCTCTGGGGCTACTTCGAGCCGTTGGCGCCGGCGCCCACCGCCGGCCGGGGGGCCTCGATGGCCTCGGGCCCGGGCACCTCGAGCGTCTCGGTGCCGTCGACACCGCTGAGGAGCTTGCGGGCCACCTGGAGGCCGGCCATGCCCTGGCCCAGGATCTGGGAGAGGGTGTTGGACAGGCCCTCGGCGCCGTTGAGGACGACGAGCTGGTCGATGGCGCTGAACGCCTCGGCCCCGGCCCGCACGATCTCGGGCCAGTGCTCGGCCAGGGTCTGGCCGATCACGGCCTCCTGGTTGTGGGCCAGGGCGTCAGCCCGGGCCTTGATGGCCTCGGCCTCGGCCAGGCCCTTGGCCCGGGTGGCGGCGCCCTCGGCCTGGCCGACGGCGGTCACGGCCACGGCATCGGCCTCACCCCGGGCCCGGGTGGACATGGCCTGGGCGTCGGCCTCGACCTTGACGTGGTCGGCCTCGGCGTCGGCCTGCATCCGGACCTTGTGGGCCTCGGCGTCGGCGGCGATGCGCACCCGCTCGGCCTCGGCGGCGGCGGCCAGCTCGACCTCCTTGGCCTTGGCCTCGGCGGCCGAGATGCGGGCGTCGCGCTCGGCCTTGGCGAGGGTGGTCTGCTCGTAGGCCTGGGCGTCGGCGGGGCGGCGGACGGTGGCCTGGAGCCGCTGCTCCTCCCGCTCGGCCACCAGCTCGGCGACCCGGGTCTCCTGCTGGACGACCTCCTGGCGGGCGTTGGCGTCGGAGAGGGGGCCGGCCTGCTCGGCGCGGGCCTTGGCCTCGTCGATCTGGGCCTGGTAGCCGGACTGCTTCACCTGCGTCGCCCGGCGGGCCTCGGCCTTGAGGGCCTCGGCCTCCTGCTCCTTCTCGGTCGCCTCCCGGTCGGCGGCGGCGCCGGCGATGCGGGCCAGGCTGGCGACGGCGGCGGCGTGGGGGGCGCCGAGGTTGGAGATGTAGCCGGTCGGGTCCTCGATCTCCTGGACCTGGAGCGAGTCGACGATGAGGCCGAGCTTCTCCATCTCCACACCCGAGGACTCCCGGGTGAGCTGGGTGAGCTTCTCCCGGTCGCGGATCATCTCCTCGACGGTCATGTTGCCGACGATGGCCCGGAGGTGACCGGCGAAGACGCTGTGGACCCGCTGGTCCATGTTCTTCTGCTGGTCGAGGAAGCGCCGGGCGGCGTTGCTGATCGAGGCGTAGTCGTCGCCGACCTTGTAGATGACGACGCCACGGATCCCGAGGGGGATGCCCTGGTGGGTGACGCAGGCGATGGCCAGCTCGGCCTCGCGGAGGTCGAGCGACAGGCGGCGGACCACCTGCACGCCGGGGATCACGAGCGTGCCCTTGCCGGTCACGATCTTGAACCCGAGGCTGGCCTCGTGCTCGTCGACGACGTCCCCGTGGCTGCGCAGACCCGAGATCACGAGGGCCTCGTTGGGCTCGGCGACCCGCCACATCATCTTGAACAACACGATGACCGCGATCAGGGCGGCCAGGACCAGGCCCCCGGTGACATACGGGACAGCTTCCATTGCGTCCACCTCCAGGTGGTTGTGGGTCCGGCGTCGTCGCCGGCCCGGTGTTGCCGCAGATCTCCTCGGCCAGGGCCTCGGAGGGCAGGGCACTGTGCTTTCTGGGTCGCCTCGCCTGGCGGCTCGGCTCCGTGTGGTTCTCAGAGGGGGCTGACGAACACCGTGCGGGGTGGGTGGTACTCGACCACCATCACCCGGGCGCCGACGGCGATCTCATCGGTCGGCTCGACGGGGCGGGCGTGGAACGCCTCGGTACCGCCTCGGACCGGGACCATGACCTCCCCGATCCGGTTCGGACCGACGCGTCCGGTGACCCGTCCCGTCTTGCCGACCATCCGATGGTCTGCCATCTGCGGTGTTCCCCAGTTCCCTCGTGACATCCGCTCCGGTGGGTCCGGTGGCCTGTCACATGTAGGCATACAACTAGAAGACATGTCCGTGAAGACCCTGGTCACCGTCTTCACGCCGTCTTCACGATGGCGTACGGTCGGGTCGTGACCGCCCCGATGATCTCGCCCGCCGCCGCCACCTTCGTCTCGATCGTGGACGGCATCGCCGACGACCGGCTCGGCGCAGCCACGCCGTGCCCGGACTACGACGTCGCCGGGCTGGTGGGCCACCTCCTCCACCGGGGGCCGCAGCTGGTGGGGGCGGCGACCAAGGAGGTCGTCCCGGCGGCCGCGCCGGAGCCCGCCGACCCTGCGACCTGGCGGGCCGAGCTGCTGGCCCTCGTCGACCGTCTCGACGGCGTCTGGTCGCAGCCCGAGGCGTGGGAGGGGTCGACCCGCGTCGAGGGGCCGATGGAGATGCCGGCATCGACGATCGGCGGGATCGTGCTGGCCGAGATGGTCGTCCACGGCTGGGACCTGGCCCGGGCCACCGGGCAGAACCCGATCTGGCCCGGACCGCTGCTCGACACCGTCCACCAGGACATGGCCGCCATGGCCCCGATGGGCCGGAAGATGGGGGCCTTCGGACCCGAGGTCGAGATCCCGGCCGACGCCCCGACGATCGCCCGTCTCCTCGGCGTCGTCGGCCGCGACCCCGCCTGGACTCCCTGACCGTTCTGTCAATCCCCGTGCACCGTCACGGTGCACGGGGATTGACAGAACCGGGCTGGTGCTGGGTCAACCAGAAGTTGGGGTGGGCGGCAAACGTGGCCGGCCGCGTCCGGACCCGCGGCGGGCGCGCCCTAGGTTCGGGGCATGGCTGTGCCCGCTCGCCCCGCCCCGACCGCCGACGCCGGAGGGTGGTCGGCCGCCGCCGCTCGGCTGGCCCCGGAGGCGGTCCCCGGGCCGCGGGTCGGGACCGAGCTCGACGCCGTCCTGTTCGACGCCGGGGGCGTGATCGTCGTCCCCGATCCCTTCTCCACCGGGCCCGCCCTCGCCCCCTACGGCGCCACCGCCGAGATCGCCACCCTCATCCGGGCCCACTACGTCGGCATGCGCGCCCATGCCACGTCGCCGGCCGACGACGAGGGGATCTGGCTCGACTACGTGCGGGCCCACATCGCCGAGACCGGCGTCCCTGACGACCGGGCCGAGGAGGCCCTCGGCGCCTTCGTGCGGGTCTTCGGCCACCGCACCTGGCGGTTCCCGCTGCTCGAGACCATCACGGCCATGGAGCGGCTGCGCGACCGCGGCACGCCGCTGGGCGTCGTGAGCAACGCCGTGGGCCAGGTCGAGGACGTGCTGCGCCACACCTCGTGCTGCCAGGTGGGGCCCGGTGGCGGTGTCGAGGTCGACGTGGTGGTCGACAGCGCCGTGATCGGCATCGAGAAGCCCGACCCCCGCGTCTTCGCCCCCGCCGTCGAGGTGATGGCCGGCTTCGGCGTCGAGCCCGACCGGATCGGCTACGTCGGCGACAGCCTCCGCTACGACGTGGCCGGCGCCCGCGCCGCCGGCCTCGTCCCCCTGCTCCTCGACCCCTACGACCTGCACGCCGATGTCGACCTGGGCGAGGGCGCCCACCGGATCCGGAGCGTCCACGACCTCCTGCCCGCCCCCGACCGTCCCGAGGCCACCCCCGCCGACGCCGTCGACCCCGAAGGGGGCTGACCCCCTCCACCCCGCCGAACCTTGGACCGAACCACGCCACATGCGGCGGAGTCCGTCCAAAGCTCGACGGGTCAGGGCGGGAGGTCGGCGAGCTGGCGTTCGATGAGGCGGCGCTCCGGTCCGGTGGGGCCGAGGGCGAGGGCCTGCTCGTAGGCGGCGCGGGCGGCGTCGGTCGCGCCGAGACGGCGGTGGACGTCGGCCCGGGCGAGGGCCAGGCGGTGCGAGCGGGCCAGGCGGGCATCGGCGGCGAGGGCGTCGAGCAGCGGCAGGGCCACCGCCGGGCCGTCGGCGAAGGACACGGCCACCGCCCGGTTGAGGAGCACCGCCGGCGAGGTGGTCACGGCGACGAGCCGGTCGTAGTGGCCGACGATGGCGGGCCAGTCCGTCGCCGGCCACGAGGGCGCGGCCGAGTGCTCGGCGGCGATGGCCGCCTGGAACAGGTAGGCGGCCTCCGAGGCGGTGATCTCCGGGTGGTCCGAGGCCCGCTCCAGCCAGGCCATCCCCTCGGCCACCCGGTCCCGGTCCCACCGCGAGCGGTCCTGGTCGGCGAGGAGCACCACGTCGCCGGCCCCGTCGACCCGGGCGCCCCGGCGGGCGTCCTGGAGCAGGAGGAGGGCCAGCAGCGCCTCGGCCCCGGCCCGTCCGGGGAGCAGGGCGACGACCATGCGGGCCAGGCGGACCCCCTCGTCGCACAGCTCGTGGCGGATGAGGTCGTCGCCGGCGGTGGCGGCGTAGCCCTCGGTGAAGGTCAGGTAGGTGCAGGCGAGGACCGACGGGAGCCGCTCGTCGAGCAGCTCGGGCGGGGGGACCCGCAGGGGGATGCCGGCGGTGCGGACCTTGGCCTTGGCCCGCTGGATCCGCTTGCCCACGGCCTCCTCGCCCCGGAGCAGGGCGCGGGCGATCTCGGGCACCCGCAGCCCGCACACCAGCCGCAGCGTCAGCTCGACGTGGGCGTCGCGGGGGAGCGCGGGGTGGCAGCAGGTGAAGATGAGGCGGAGCTGGTCGTCCACGACGGGGTGCAGGATCGGTGGGGTGGCCTCGAGCGACGCCAGCGCCTCCGCCTCGCGGTCGGCCCGGGTCGCCTCCCGGCGGAGGACGTCCCGGGCCCGGTTGCGGGCCGTCGTGGTGATCCAGGCCCCGGGCCGGTCCGGGACGCCGTGGGCCGGCCATCGCCGGAGGGCGATGGTGAAGGCCTCCTGCACGGCGTCCTCGGCCCGGCTGATGTCCCCGGTGAGCCGGGCGACGGTGGCCACCGCCGGACCCGCCTCGGCCCGGAAGACCTCGGCGATCAGCGTGGCGTCGGCGCTCAGGTCAGCCCTCGCTCAGGTCCATGATCGGGCGGATCTCGACGGCGCCGCCGGGGTTGACGGGGATCTGCCGGGCCAGCTCCAGCACCTCCTCGGGGGTGCCCTTCAGGACGTAGAAGCCGCCGACCACCTCGATCGTCTCGGAGAACGGCCCGTCGGACAGCACGACCTCGCCGTCGCGCACCCGGACGGTGGTGGCGTCGGCGGCGGGCTGGACCGCGACACCCTCCTTGAGGGCGTCGCCGGCCGTGGCGGCGAAGGCGGCGTGCTCCGCCGCGCCGGCCTCCCACTCGGCCGTGTCGGGGACGTCGGCCGTCGTCTCGGGGCCGTGCATGGTGGCCAGCCAGCAGTCCTTCTGGTCGGCGGCGTCCTCGATGGAGGACTGGTACATGACCAGGGGCCGGATCTCGCTCGCTCCGCCCGGGGCGGTCGTGGACGGGATGTGGCGGACCAGCTCGATGACGTCGTCGAGGTTGTCGGCCTCGAGGACGTAGAAGCCGCCGAGCGCCTCGGCGGTCTCGGCGAAGGGGCCGTCGGTGACGGTGACGGTGCCACCGTCGTGGCGGATCGTCCGGGCCTTGTCGGTGAGGTGGAGGGCGGCGCCGCCCCGGATGGCCTTCTCGGCCAGCTCACCGAAGGCGATGTAGCCGGCCATCTCGGCGTCGAACTTGGGGGTGCCGGGCTCGGTGGCAGCGCTCTCGTCGCCGTAGAGCAGGACCAGGTACTGCATGGGATCTCCTCGGGTCGGGGGAGGCGCCGATCGCCTCCCTCCTACCACGACGACGAACGGCCAGCAGCCGATCGGACATCGCGACCGG
>DATHEV010000738.1:0-3172 GCA_035318405.1 Iamia sp. | reverse complement strand
AGCCATGGTTGCCGAACGAGATCTGCGGGGTGGTCGGCCCGCCGCCGCTGGGCGGGTAGCTGAACAGGCCGCCCTGGAAGGTCTCGGGCGTGAGGTTCGGCCCCGCCATGTGGATGCCCAGCATCAGGATCTGCACGTTGGGCCAGACCACGCCGCTGGTGAGCTTCGCCTCCGGCTCCTCGCCGTAGTACCACTCGTGCAGACGCCACTGGTCCTGCTCGGCGATGGGCTTGCGGCCGGCCAGGTTGGAGACGCCGAAGGCGTGGGTCCACTGGGTGTTGTCGTACTGGCGGCCCAGGGCGGTGGTGTCGGTGAGCACTGTGCCGGCGATGACCCACTCCGGGTAGTAGTTCTCCGCCGTGGCCGCCTGGGTCAGGTAGATCGGCATGATCGGGTCGCCGAGGAAGACGATGGTCGTCACCCCCGCGTCCTTCATGCGGGCGATGATCGAGGCGGCCCGCTCGGGCAGACGGGGGATGTCGAGGATCTAGGTCTCCCGGACGGCGGACTCGTAGCCCCGCAGCGCGCCGCGCCGGGCGACCTCCTCGGACACGTCGGTGAAGACCGGCGGGTCCTGCTCGAAGTTGACCGTGCCGATGACCCGCTCCTGGTCCTGGAGGTCCGGGCCGGCGTACTCGGCCGTCCGGCGGAAGAGGCGCTTGACGATGTAGTCGCCGAAGTTGACGAGGAACTGCTCCGGCGTCGGCAGGTTGCCCCACATGTAGGGGGCGTTGTCCTGGTACACGGAGTCGGGCACCGAGAGCCCGCAGCCGATGCAGAGGATCCCGCTGTCGGCCAGCCCGTTGGCGAAGGAGTTGGTGAGCGGCGGGCCGCCCAGCACGGCGAAGGGCTTGATCTCCTCGGCCACCTTGACCGCGTCGGCCGCGGCGGCGGTGTCGTCGTCAGCCGCACCCGAGCCGACGAGGACCTCGACGTCGATGGTGCGCCCGTAGGTCTCGAACACGTCGGCCAGCATCTCGATGTAGGCCTCACGGGTGCGCTGCTGGACGTCCTCGGGGTCGAGCAGGCCCGACAGGGCGGCCGTGATGTCACCGCCGGGAGCGGGCTGGTACACGACGATCTTGATGCTGTCGGCGGTGACGCCGAGGCTCGTCTCGCCCCCGTTGTCGCCGTCGAACACGGGCACGCAGGGCGGGGCGTAGACGCTGGGCAGCTTGACCCGCCCGGTGACCCGATCGCAGCCGTCGCCCCACTCGAGGTCCGCCGCATCGCCGGTCTCCTCGGCCTCGGCGAAGGTGACGGGCAGGTCCGGGTTGGCCGTCGGGTCCGTGCCGTCCTCGCCGCCCTGGCCCGGGTCCCGCCCGGCGCGGGTGGTGGTGCCCTCGTCGTCCGAACGGCCCTTCACCGAGGCCAGCACGGCGACGAGGAGGAGGGCGACGACGACCACGGCGATGGGGCCGAAGCGGCGCACGACGCCCGGTCGGGACGGGCGGGGGGTCACGGGCGTCGGGTCGGTCGGGATGGCCATCAGGGTCCTCCTGGGGTCGGCGCCGCGCCGCTGCGGGCGGCGGCGGTGCCGGAGCCGAGGTACGAGGCGATGACGTCCGGGTGGACGAGGACGTCGTCGGGCGGGCCCTCGGTGACGACGCGGCCCTGGTCGAGGGCGACCAGCCGGTCGGACACCGAGGTGATGAGGGGCATGTCGTGCTCGATGACGACCATCGAGGCCCCGAGGGCGTCGCGGATGCGCAGCAGGAGCGGGCCGAGGGCCTCGGCCTCGCGCTGGGCGATGCCCGACGAGGGCTCGTCGAGCAGCACCACGTCGGGCCGGTGGGCGAGCACGCAGGCCAGGTCGACGATGCGCCGCGAGCCGGTCGACAGCTCGCCGACGAACTTGCTGCGGAAGGCGCCCAGGCCGAGGAGGTCGACCAGCCGGTCGACCTCGTCGCGCACCGCCGCCTCGCTGGCGACGAACGCCGGGGTGCGGACGATGGCGTTGAGCGGGTCACGGACGTCGAGCCACCGCTCCAGGGCCACGGCGATGGCCTCCTCGACGGTGAGCGAGGGGAACAGCCGGGAGTCCTGGAACGACCGGCCCAGCCCGGCCCGGGCCCGGACCGCCGGCGAGCGGCCCGAGAGGCCCCTGTCGCCCAGGGTGACGGTGCCCTCGTCGGCTGGCGTGTGGCCCGAGATCAGGTCGAACAGGGTGGTCTTGCCGGCACCGTTGGGCCCGATCAGGCCGACGACCTCGCCCGGCCGGACCTCGAGCGACACGTCGTCGACGGCCACCACACCGCCGAAGCGCACCGACAGGTGCTCGGCCCGCAGCCCCACCGGCACCCGGTGGCCATTGCCCACGAGGTGCCAGGCACCTCCTGGGCGCGGGTCCACGAGGTGCCTGGCACCTCGTGGGCGCCCGGCGGCGGGGGCGGCGTCCTCGGCCAGGCCCAGGCCCTTGCTGGCCCCCTCGAGGAACACCGAGCGGAGGACGTCGGGGCGGTCGAGGAGCTCGGCCGTCGGGCCGTCGTAGCGGACCTCGCCCTTCTCCAGGAAGTAGGCCCGGTCGGCCACCGCCAGGGCCACGTTCACCGACTGCTCGACCAGCAGGACCGTCGTGCCCTCGTCGCGCAGGGCCCGGACCACGTCGAGCAGCTGGTCGACGACCACCGGCGCCAGGCCCAGGGACAGCTCGTCGATGACGAGCAGCTGGGGCTTGGTGAGGAACGCCATCGACAGGGCCAGCATCTGCTGCTGGCCGCCCGAGAGGTCGGCGGCGGGGTCGTCCCGCCGCTCGACGAGGATCGGGAACATGGTGTCGACCCGGGCCCGGCGCTCGGCCAGCCCGGCCCGGTCGGTCCGGCCCATCCACCCGGCGACCCGCAGGTTCTCGGCCACGGTCAGCCCCGGGAACGTGCCCTGGCCACCCGGCACCAGGCTGATGCCCAGGGCGGCGATCTCGTCGGGTGGGGCGTGGGTGATGTCGCGGCCGTCGAAGATGACCGCGCCCCGGCTGGCCTGGGTCACCCCCGAGATGGCGTTGAGGAGGGTCGACTTGCCGGCGCCGTTGGTGCCCAGCAGCGCCACCACCTCGCCGGGGGCGACGTCGAGCCCGGCGCCGAACAGCACCTGGACGTTGCCGTAGCCGACGTCGAGGTCCTCGACGGTGAGCACCGGCGGCGGGCCCGAGCGCTCGCGCCGCCGGTTGGACAGC
>DATHEV010000737.1:0-8866 GCA_035318405.1 Iamia sp. | reverse complement strand
CGAGGGTGACGGGCTCGCGGAAGGGGTTGCCGAACAGGTTGAAGAACCCGTAGCCGATCACGGCGGCGGCGATGGCGAAGAACGTCACGAGGTTGATGGTCAGCCGTCGGTTCACAGCACGTGCTCCTCAGCCGTCACAGTCGTTCAGCCGGTCGCCGTCGACCTCGCCGCCGCCGGGCAGGCCGCAGATGATGATGTCGCCGATCACCTGGCCGAAGTCGCCCTGGAGGATGCTCGGCACCCGGGTGTTGTGCTCGGGCAGGAAGGTGAGGATCCGACCCAGGGCCGCCTGCTCGGAGGCGACGGCGCGGGTGGCGGCCCGGAGCGAGCGCAGGCCCAGGTCGATCCGGTCGAAGTGGGTGACCAGGACGTCGGCGCCCTCGACGGCCAGGGTGGTGAGCGACTCGATGGTGGCCAGCAGGTCGTCGGACGCCTCGTCGAGGATCTCGGTGCTCTCGGCCAGGTGGGAGAGGGCCTCGGCGTGGGCCTCGGCCGAGGGGGCCACGTCGCTGGCCAGCTGGCCGATGTCGTCGATCAGCTGGGTGAGCGTGTCGGTGCGGCCGGCGTAGCCCTCGGTCACCGTCTCGAGCCGGGTCAGCAGCAGCGCCAGATCGGGGGCCCGGCCCTCGACCGAGTTGGCGCTCTCCTCGATGATCACGGCCAGCTGGGAGGCGCTGATCGAGGTGAACAGCTCGGTGCCCGAGGCCACCAGGTCCTCGACGTCGGGGACCACGACGGCCTGGGCGATGGTCGCCCCGTCCTCGAGCCGAGGGGCGTCATCGGCGCGGTCGAGGGGGCGCAGCTCGACGAACTTCTCGCCCAGGGCGCTGGTGCGGCGGAGACGGGCCTGGACGGCGGCGGGCACGGCCACGTCCTCGTCGAAGGCGACCCGGACCTCGACCCGGTGGTCCTTGGTGAGCTCGATGCCGGTGACCTGGCCGATGCGGACGTCGGACATCTGCACGGGTGCCCCGTTGGCCAGGTCGGACACGTCGTCGAAGACGGCCGTGGCCTGGATGCGGCCGTCGTCGCCGCGGGAGCAGCCGGCCACCGCGGCGAGCAGGGCCAGCCCCGTGACCAGGGCCGAGAGGCGGGTCCGCGTGCTCATGATCCCCCGCCCAGGGCGCCCAGGAGGTCGTCGACGAGGCCGTCGACGGTGCCGCCGGCCCCGGGGAGCAGCGGGTCGAGCTGCCCCGACGGGTCCTCGGTGAGGAGGCTGTCGATGGCCGCGCCGAGCTGGGTCGGGTCGACGTCGGCCAGCCGGGCCAGCTGCTCGGGGGTGAGCCGGGTGAGGGCGGCCAGCTGCTCGTCGCTCAGCCGGGGGATGGCCTCGAGCAGCCCGGCGTTCAGGCCGGCCAGGACGTCGCGCTGGTCCTCGTCGAGGAGGGCGCCGATCCGGTCGAGGACCTGCTGGAGCAGCTGGTCGAGATCGGGCGGGGGCGGCACCGTCACCGGCGGGACGGTCGGCGTGGCCGGATCGGCCGGCGCCGTGGTGGTCGGGGGCGCCGTGGTGGTGGTCGCCTGCTCCTCCCGGGCGGCCAGGGCCTCCGGGTCGAGCAGGCCGGGCAGCAGCTCGGTGAGGCCGTCGAAGAAGTCCGACGTGGGGTCGCTGCACACCGGCAGGGCGAGGCGGCGGCAGATGCCGGCCAGCCGGTCCCGCAGGCGGGAGGCGATCAGGTCCTGGGTGAGCGACTGGTTGATCTGGTTGTTGACCCGGAGCATCCGGCGCTCGGGGTCGTAGGCCCGCTGCGCCGTCTCGAACAGCCGGACCGTGTCCGCCAGGGTCGACTGGAGCCGGTCGATGTTGATCTCGAGGGTGCTGCCCGCCTGGGCCAGGACCTCGACGTCGGCCGGCAGATCCTGGCCGTGACGCTCCAGCAGCCCGGTGAGGGCGACCACGGCCCGGTCGAGCTGGGTGATGGTGGCGTCGAGGTCGTTGCGGTTGGCCACCAGGACCTCGGCCAGCAGGTTGTAGTTGCGGAGCAGCTCCTCGACCGACCCGGTCCGGTCCCGGAGGGCGGCGCTCAGCCCGCCGATCGACTCGATGATGTCGCCGATCTCGGTGGCCTTGTCGGCCACGATCTCGACCGCCCCGGCCCCCTCCTCCAGAAGCGAGCTGATCTCCTCGCCCTGGCCGTCCAGCAGGGTGGCCATCTCGGTGATCAGGTCGGAGGCGGAGTCCGGGTCGATCGCCCCGGTGACGTCCTGGAGGCCGCGGAGCAGCTCGTCGAACTCGGCCGGCACGCGGGTGTCGGCGATCTCGTCGCCGGGCTCGAGGGCGGGTCCCTCGGTGTAGGCCGGCCCGATCTGGATGTAGCGCTCGCCCAGGAGGCTCAGGGGGACGATCGTGGCGGTGGCGTCGGCGGGGATCTCCTGGCCGTCGTCGATGTCGAGCGTGACGGTCACGCCGTCGCCCTCGGGCTCGACCGAGATCACCCGGCCGACGTCGATGCCGATGACCCGGACCTTGCTGCCCGGGTAGAGCCCGACGGCCCGGTCGAAGCTGGCCGTGAGCTCGTAGCCCTTCTTGCGGTCGCCGAACACGCTGCACCCGGTCACGCCGAGGACGCAGGCGACCACGACCAGGACGGCGACGGCACGGCGACACCGGTCCCACGAGGTGCCAGGCACCATGTGGAAGGTGGACGTGTGGCGATCACCCGGTACCGACGCCCACATGGTGCCTGGCACCTCGTGGGCGTCGGATCCTCGGTCGACAGGGCTCATGATGCGCCTGCTCCCGTCGTCGCCAGGGCGGGGCCGTAGATGCCGAGGAGGCCGGCGGCGTCGTCGGTGGGTTCGGTCGAGCCGCCCCCGTCGCTGCCCGAGCCGGGCTGGCCCGGGCCGGCGCTGCCGGGGACCGGGCCGGTACGGTCGTCGCAGTCGACGACGGGGTCGGGCCCGAGGGCCAGGTCCAGGGCCGTGTCGAGGGCACCGCAGGAGCCCAGGAGGATGTCGGGGCCGAGGGGGCCGATGAGCTGGGTGTAGAGGTTGGCCCACTGGTTGGGCGTCTCGTCGGGGCCGGAGAACCCCACCGAGGCGAAGCCCTGGATGGCGCTCGACACCAGAGCGACCGACTGGGCCAGGTCGACCTGGTGGTCGCCCACGATGGCCAGGTCGGCGTGGAGCTCGTCGAGGATCCGGTCCAGCTCGGGCTGGTTGCCCTCGACCAGGTCGCTGATCCGGGTGGCGGCCTCGGTGGTCTGCTCGAGCAGCTCGACCAGCTCGACCCGGCGATCGGCAAGGGTGCCGACCACGACGTTGAGGTCGTCGACGGCGTCGAGCAGCTGCTCGTCGCGCTCGTCGAGGGTGCCCGTGAGGGTCCGGGTGGCGTCGATGAGGTCGCGGGCCTCCTGCTCGCGCTCGTTCACGGTGACGGCCAGGTCCTCCAGCCCGTCGAGGATGTCGGAGACGTCGTCGCGCTTGCCCTCGGTGATCCGCAGGACGGTGTCGATCAGGGTGTCGATGGCCTCGCCGTCGGTCTCCTCCAGCAGCGGCGTGCCGATGTTCTGGAGGTCGAGCGCCTCGGTGGGCGTGCTCGTCTCGGTGATGACGGCGTCCTCCTGGAGGAGGTCGTCCCACTCGTCACCCGGCACCAGCCGCACGGACTTCGACCCCAGCAGGGTGTCGACGACGATGTCGGCCCGGGTGTCGGCGGGCAGCTCGATCCCGGCGTTCACCCCCAGGACGATCTCGACCTCGGTTCCCTCCTGGTGGACCGACGTGACCTCGCCCGAGGTGATCCCGGCCACCTTGACCTGGGCGCCGGAGGTGATGCCGGCGCTGTCGGAGAACCGGGCCCGGACGCTGTAGCGGTCGGCGAGGGCCCCGCTGTTGAGCATCAGGGCGGCGGCCGTGAAGGTGGCGATGAGGGTGACGACCACGGCGCCGATCACGACCGGGTTGCGCTCGGTGAACGACTTCACCCGGATCACGACGGCACCCCCTGCGAGGCGAATCCGAACACGGAGCCGAGGAGGCCGGCGCCACCGCCCCCCGTGTCGAGCTGCTCCAGGCCGTCGACGATCACGTTCTCGTCGGCGCAGGTGGCCTGGCCCGCCAGGCAGGTGACGGTCAGGCGGACCTGGAACCACTGGCCGTAGGCCGAGATCTGGTGGTACGGCGCCAGGCCGGCCGGGAACGTGGCCAGGCCCTGCTCCAGGTCGTCGCGGTGCTGCGCCAGGACGCCCGAGATGGTGTCGAGGTCGTCGACCACACCCTCGATGTCGCCCTCCCGCTGCTCCAGCAGGTCGTTGAGGCTGGTCTGGACGTCGACCAGGCTGAGGACGAGGTCCTCGAGGTCGCCGGCCCGCGCCGCCAGCGAGTCGCTGACGCTGCTCACGTTGCCGATCAGGTCCTCGATGTCCTGGTCCCGCTCGGCCACGGCGCCGACGACGGTGTCGAGGTCCTCGATCAGGGCGCCGATCTGCTCGTCCGAGGCGCTCACGTCGCGGCTGAGGGTGGCGGTGTTGGTGAGCAGGTCGCGGACCCGCTCCTCGTTGCCGGCCAGGGCGTCGTTCAGGGTGCGGATGAAGAGGTTGGCCTTGGCCGGGTCGATGGCCCGCAGCACGGGCGCCACCGCGTTGAGCAGCTCGCCCACCTCGGCCGAGGCCACCGCGTTCTCGGCCGGCAGGCGGCCGTCCTCCTGGAGGAGCTTCCCGTCGTCCTCCGGATACAGGTAGAGGTACTTCTGGCCCAGGACGTTGCGCCACCGGATGCCGGTGCGGGTGGCGGTCGTCAGCTCCATGTCCTTCTCCAGGGAGAAGGAGACGACGGCCAGGCCCCGCTCGACCTCGATGCCGGTGACATGGCCGACCTGGACGCCGGCGACCTTGACGGCGTCGTTGCGGAACAGGCCGGCGGCGTCGGGCAGCACCGCCTCGTAGGTGGTGCCCGAGCTGAGCAGCGGCCGGTTGCCGATGGCGCTGATGAGGGCGCCCAGCACGGCGATGCAGACGGCCGAGTAGAGGGTCAGCTTGAGCAGGTTCCGGCCGGGGGTGCCGGCGAGCGAGCGCCGGAGGCGGGTCAGGAAGGTCATCCGTCCTCCCCCTGCTCGGGCGGGAGGGCGCCGTCGACGATGGCGTCGAGGCCTGCCGGCGTCGAGCTGTCGGGGGCGGCGGCCCCGGCGTAGTACGGCTGGGCCAGGTCCTCGATGCCGGGGACCGCGGGCACCTCTCCCCCCTCGGACGGCGTGGCCTCGGGCGGGGGTCCGGTCGGCGAGGGGGTCTCGCAGTCGACCAGGCCGCTGCCGGTCAGGAGCCCCTCGCTCAGCGTGTCGAGGACGTCGGCCAGCTCCGGCGGCACGTCGACCCCCGGGTTGACCAGGGCGCACAGCATCTCGTTGAGGTCGTCCATGACGATGAAGACCTTGAAGAAGGCGGCCTTGCTGCCGTCCTCGAACGTCTCCTTGGAGACCCCCTCGGCCAGGGTCTGGAGGTAGACGGCCAGGCCGTTCACGGTGTCGGCCAGCTCGTCCTCGCGGACGATCAGCAGCCGGCTGATGTTGGCCCCGCCGATCAGCAGGCGGTCGATGTTCGGCCGGACGGTGACCAGGATCTCGGCCAGGTTGTCGGCCAGCGGCCGGAGCGTCCGGAGGAAGCGGACGAAGTCGCCCCGGGCCTGGTTCAGGGTCGGGAGCAGGACGTTCAGGTTGTCGGCGGTGGCGTTGAGCCCGGGGCCGATGCCCTTGATCTGCTCGGCGAAGGCGGCCGAGGAGTCGAGCAGCCGGAGCTGGGCGTCGAGCGTCTCCTCGAAGAGCCCGGCGGCCGCCACGTAGGGCTCGAGGGCCCGGTTGAACCGCTTGCCCTGGCCCTGGAGGACCTGGGTCAGCTCGGTCATCAGGCTGGCCAGCTCGGTCGTGTCGATGCCGCGGAAGATCGGGTCGGCGGCGGCGATGAGATCCTCGACCTCGGTGCCGGTCCGCGTGCGGGACAGCTCGTCGCCCTCCTCCAGCGGGTCGCCGTCGGTGGTCCCGCCCCGCAGCTCGACCGACTTCTCGCCGAAGAGGGTCTTGGGGGCGACCACGGCCTCGACATCGGCGGGGACGTCGGCCCCGGGCTCCAGGGCCAGCGTGATGCGCACGTCCAGGCCCTCGAGCTCGATCGAGCGCACCTCCCCCACCGGCACCCCGCGGTAGAGGACGTCGCTCCCCTTGTTCAGGGACTGGCCGGCCCGGGGGAAGATCCCCGAGACCTCGACGGTGTCGTCGAAGGCGCCGTAGGACGCCCGCACCCCGACGGCGATGCCGGCCACCATCAGGCAGGCGACGGCGATGGCCGCCACCGACCGGTGGCCCTTGGAGATGGTCGACGCCCGGGTCACAGCCCGATCAGCCCGATCAGCCCGACGATGCGGGCGGTGTCCTGGTCGCCGTAGAACACCAGCGACAGCACCAGGTTGAGGATGGTGACGGCCATGATCGAGGCCCGGATGGCCCGCCCGGCGGCGCGGCCCACGCCGGCCGGCCCGCCGGTGGCGTAGTACCCGTACCAGCAGTGGATCAGGGTGACCACGATGGCGAAGACGATGGCCTTGATGAACGAGTAGAAGATGTCGATCGGCGGCAGGAACAGCTGGAAGTAGTGGTCGTAGACGCCGGGCGACAGGGTGAAGAAGCGGGTGACGATCAGCTTCGTGGCCAGGAAGCTGGAGAACAGGGCGATCAGGTAGAGCGGCACCATCGTCACCAGGGCGGCCCAGACCCGGGTGCAGACCAGGTACACCATCGAGTCGACGCTCATGACCTCGAGGGCGTCGACCTCGTCGGAGATGCGCATCGAGCCCAGCTGGGCGGTGAAGCCGGCGCCGACCTGGGCGGCCAGGCCCACCCCGGCGATCAGCGGGGTGATCTCCCGCGTGTTGCCCACCGACGAGATGACGCCGGAGAAGGCCTCGGCCCCGATCTGCTCCAGGGCGGTGAAGCCCTGGAGGCCGACCTCGGTGCCGGTGAAGAAGGCCAGGAAGAAGATCACGATGATCATGCCGCCGCCCACCACCACGGCCCCGGCGCCGATGGTCATGTCGGAGATCAGGGTGGCGATCTCCTTGCGGTACCGCAGCGCCCGGGGCAGGCGGATGATGATCCGGCCCGAGAACACGACCATGTCGTAGAGCAGGGCCACACCGCCGATCACGGCTGCGATCGGCCCGGCCGCCAGGTTCTCGGCCCGGCCCACCATCGACGGCCGGGGTGGGCGTGGCGCCCCGTCGCCGCGGCCGCTCTCGGCGAGCGTGTCGGGGGTCGTGGCGGCCACCGGCTCAGACCTTCTGCGGGACGAAGTTGAAGTACACGGCCGTGAGCACGAAGTTGACGAAGAACAGCAGCACGAAGGTGATGACGACGGCCTGGTTCACGGCGTCGCCGACGCCCTTGGGCCCGCCCTTGCACGAGAGGCCCTTGTAGCAAGCGACCACGCCGGCGATGAACCCGAAGATCCCCGCCTTCAGCAGCGCCATGTAGAGGTCGGGCAGCTGGCTCAGCTCGTTGAACGAGGCGAAGAAGCTCGACGAGCTGACGTCGAGCACCTGCGTGGCGAAGAACCAGCCGCCGGCCAGGCCGGCCGCGCTCACGACGGCGTCGAGCAGGACGGCGATCACCGTGGCGGCCAGCACGCGCGGCATCACCAGCCGCTGGATCGGGTTGATCGACATGACCTCCATGGCCGAGATCTCGTCACGGATGCGACGGGCGCCGATGTCGGCGCACATGGCCGAGCCACCGGCCCCGGCGATCAGGAGGGCGCAGGCGATCGGCGCCTGCTCGCGGACCACGGCCAGCACGAGGGCGGAGCCGAGGTGGGCCTCGGCCCCGAGCTGCTTGATCAGCGAGCCGACCTGGAGCGAGATCACCATCCCGAACGGGATCGAGATCAAGATCACGGGCGCCGTGGTCACCTTGGCGATGAACCAGCACTGGTCGAGGAACTCGGCGACCGGCCAGGGCCGGCGCACGGTCGAGCGGACGGCCTCGATGCCGACGGCGGACATCGACCCCACCTCGGACAGGAAGCTCTTGATCTTCCGGGTCCCCGGGACCGAGCGGGACCTCTTGGTCAGGGCGACGGCCATCAGACCTGCATGACCTCGTTGGCCCGCTCCTGCTCCGCCTGGTCCTTGCGGGCGACGTCGTGGGCCTCGGCCCGCTCGATGAGGTCGAGCTCGACGTCGGTGCGCTCGGTGGCCAGCTCGTCCATGCCGATGGGCCCGCCGGCCTTGCCCGCCATGAACTGGCGGATGATCTCGTCGTCGCAGGTGATCATGTCCTGGGTCGACGCGAAGCGGACCAGGCCCGAGCGGAACAGCACGGCGATGTAGTCGGCCGTCCGCATCACCGACGGGATGTTGTGGGTGATGATGATGAACGTGGCGTGGGTCTCCTCCTGGATCTTCCGCACCAGCTCGTCGAGGTAGGCGACGCGCACGGGATCGAGGCCGGAGTCGGGCTCGTCGAAGAAGACGATCTCGGGGTCGAGCGCCAGGGCCCGCGCCAGCCCGGCCCGCTTCTTCATGCCGCCGGAGACCTCGCCCGGGAACTTGCGGAGGTGATCGACCAGGCCGACCAGTGCCGCCTTCTCCATGACGATGCGGCGGATCTCGCCCTCGCTCTTGCGGGTGTGCTCCCGGAGCGGGAAGGCGAGGTTGTCGTAGAGGTTCAGCGATCCGAAGAGGGCGCCGTCCTGGAAGAGGACCCCGAACTTGCGGCGGACCCGGTACAGGTCCCGCTCGCGCATCCGGACGGTCTCCTCACCGTCGATCCAGATCTCGCCCCGGTCGGGGCGGAGCAGCCCGATGATGTTCTTGAGGAGGACGGACTTGCCCGTGCCCGACGGGCCCATGATGGCGCTGATCTTGTTGCGGGGGATGTCGA
>DATHEV010000736.1:0-4252 GCA_035318405.1 Iamia sp. | reverse complement strand
GTCCATCAGTTCCATCCGACGTCGAGCATGAGCTGCGTGGCGTCCTCCAGGAGCGGGCCGGCCTCGTTGACGGCGATGGGGTCGGTCTTCACGTCGGCCCAGTCGGCGATGTGCGCCGGCGGCGGCACGTCGGAGTTGGCGGCGAACTCGCAGCCCACGGTGAACGCCTCCTGGGCCTCGGCGGAGGTCAGGTACTCGATGAGGGCGACGGCATCCTCGAGGAGGGGGCCGGCCTCGTCGGCGACGATCGGGTCCTTCTTCACGTCGGCCCAGTCGGCGATGTGCTCGGGTGGGGCCACCTCGGGGTTGGCGGCGAACTCGCTGCCCTCGACGACGTGGTCCTCGGCCGCCTCGGAGGTCATGAACTCGAGGAACTGCACGGCCAGGTCGTAGTCGTCGCTGCCGGCCACGATGCCGAGGCCCGACACGTTGGTGTGGGCGCCGGCGCCGTCCTGGTCGGGCCAGGCGGGGGCCACGGGGAAGTCCGGATCCTCCTTGAGGATGCGGCCCAGGTAGTAGTGGTTCGACAGGCCGAGGTCGCAGTCGCCGGCCGCCATGACCTCGAGCATCTCGCCATCGGACGGGATGATCTCCGGGTCGTTGGCCATCCACGACTCGAGCAGCTCGCGGGTGGCGTCCTCGCCCCGCTTGGCGATCATGTCGGCCACCAGCGACTGGTTGTACTCGTTGCTGGACGTGCGCAGGCAGGTCCGGCCCTCGTACTGCGGGTCGCCCAGGGCCTCGTAGTCGGTGACGTCGGCAGGATCGATGACGTCGGTGTTGACGACCGGGATCCGCAGCCGGGTGCTGATGGCCCACCAGTAGCCGTCGGGGTCGTGGAGGCCCTCGGGGATGTGCGCCCGCAGGGTCTCGGTGTCGGCCGGCTGGAGGAGGCCGGCGTCCTTGGCCCGCCACAGGTTGGCCATGTCGGTGGTGACGAGCACGTCCGCCGGCGTGTCGTCGCCCTCCTGGCGCAGCCGCTCGAACAGCTCGGGCCCGTTGCCGCCCCGCAGCTCGACCTCGATGCCGGTCTGCTCGGTGAACTCCTCGAAGACCTCTTCGTTCCCGTAGTGGGCGCGGCCGTTGTAGACGACGAGGGTCTGGCCGTCGTCGCCGGAGCTGGCCACCGCGCCGACCACGATCGCTGCCACCACCACCAGCACGAACACGGGGATGGGCCAGCGGCGGCGGATGAGCGACGAGAGCATTGCGGTCCTCTGGAGGCGGTGGTCGGGCCCGGGGGCGAGTGTAGGGAGTAGGCATGCCGAACAGACAGCGGGGGGCGTGCCGATGGGCGGGGGCCATGACGGCCGCCGCCGGGCGTCGGGCCGGCCGAGGGAGCGGAGTACGGTCCGGTCGGTGACCGCAGCCCCGGCGATCCGTGCCCTCGACGTGCGCAAGGCCTTCGGGGCCAGCGTGGCCGTCGACGGCGTCGACCTGGTGGTCGAGGCGGGCTCGCTGGTGGCGCTGCTCGGGCCCAGCGGCTCGGGCAAGACCACGCTGCTGCGGATGATCGCCGGCTTCGAGGCCCCCGACACCGGGACCGTCGAGGTCGGCGGCCGGATCGTGGCCGGCCCGGGGGTGTGGGAGGAGCCCGAGAAGCGGCGCGTCGGCATGGTCTTCCAGGACGGCGCCCTGTTCCCCCACCTGACGGTCGACGGCAACGTCGGCTTCGGCCAGCCCGATGCGGCGCGGGCCCGTGCGGCCCTGGAGCTGGTCGGCCTGGCCGCCCGGGGCCGCTCCTACCCGCACGAGCTGTCGGGCGGCGAGCGCCAGCGGATCGCCCTGGCCCGGGCCCTGGCCATGGACCCCGAGGTGGTGCTGCTCGACGAGCCCTTCGCCGCCCTCGACGCCGGGCTGCGGACCTCGCTGCGCGAGGAGGTGGCCGCCATCCTCCGCGAGGCGGGCGCCAGCGCCCTGCTCGTCACCCACGACCAGCAGGAGGCCATGTCGATGGCCGACCGGCTGGTGGTGATGCGGGCCGGCCGGGTCGAGCAGGCCGGGTCGCCCGAGGAGGTCTACGCCCGGCCGGCGTCGCGGTGGTCGGCCGAGTTCCTGGGGGCGGCCGATGTCGTCCCCGGGGTGGCGGCCGGCGGCGAGGTCACCTGCGTGCTGGGCCGGTTCCCGGCCGACCCCGGGCTGTCCGGCCCGGTCGAGGTCGTGGTCCGACCGGAGGGCGTGGCCGTCGAGCTGGCCGACCCGGCCATCGCCGACGACCCCGCCCCCGTGGCCCGGGTGATCGGCCGTTCGTTCTACGGCCACGACCAGCTCGTGCGGCTGGAGCTGGCCGACGGGCTGGTGGTGCAGAGCCGGGTCGGCGGCACCGCCGGCTGGCGGCCGGGCGACGAGGTCCGCGTGCGCGTCACCGGCCCGGTCAGCGTCCTGACCCCGGACCACACCTCGAACTCGGTGGAGTAGGTGCCCGAAACCGGGCACCTACTCCACCGAGTTCGGTGAGGGGTTGTACGGTCCGGCGCCATGGACATCCGGGTCGCGGTCATCGGGGCGGGCTCGTGGGGGACGACGGTGGGAGCTCTGGCGGCCCGCAACACCCCCACGATCATCTGGTCGCGGCGGGCCGACCTGGCCGCCCAGATCAACGACGAGCACCGCAACGGCGACTACCTCGCCGACTACGAGCTGCCCCACGCCCTCGAGGCCACCGACGACCTGGAGCGGGCGGTGAAGGGCTGTGACGTGCTGGTCATGGGCGTGCCGTCGGCCGGGTTCCGCGGCGCGCTGGAGGAGGTGGCCAAGCACCTCCGCCCGTGGGTCCCGGTGATCAGCCTCACCAAGGGGCTCGAGGTCGGGACGCGCAAGCGGATGAGCGAGATCGTCACCGAGGTGGTCCCCGGCCACCCCGTCGGCGTGCTCACCGGGCCCAACCTGGCCAAGGAGATCCTCGCCGGCCACGCCGCCGCCACCGTGATCGCCATGGACGACCACAACGTCGCCGTGGCCCTGGCCGAGCTGTTCCGGGCCGAGCTGTTCCGCGTCTACACCAACGAGGACGTGATCGGCTGCGAGCTGGGCGGCGTGCTCAAGAACTTCATCGCCATCGCCGCCGGGATGGCCGACGGCCTCGGCGCCGGTGACAACACCCGGGCCGCCGTCATCACCCGCGGCCTGTCGGAGATCACCCGGCTGGGCATGGAGCTCGGCGGCGAGGCCCTGACCTTCTCGGGCCTGGCCGGGATGGGCGACCTCATCGCCACCTGCATCAGCACCCAGAGCCGCAACCGCCACGTCGGCGAGCGGCTGGGGAAGGGCGAGACGATCGAGGAGATCATCGCCGCCATGAACATGGTGGCCGAGGGGGTCAAGACCTCGAAGGTGGTGTGCGAGCTGGCCGACGAGCTGGGCATCGACATGCCCATCGCCGCCCAGGTCAAGGCCGTCTGCCACGACGGGTGCTCGGCCACCGACGCCTACCACGGCCTGCTCAAGCGCGACTCCGGCCATGAGCAGGCCGGCATCCGCGCCGACGTCTAGCCGGATGCTCCGACGCCGACGGGTCGGCCCCGCCGCGCCCGCGCCCGCATCCTCGACGGCCCGCACCCGACGGTGGGTGGCCGCCCTGATCGAGGCGGGCTGGACACTGCCGGCCGCGCTGGTCGCCGACCGACCGCCGACGGCCACGCGGATCGGTGTCGACGGCGGGCCGTGGACGGGCGTGGTCGACGGGCGGGGCGCGGTGTCCCCCGGCCCCGGCCGACCGACCCTCGACTGGGCCGTCGGCGCCGACGACCGCTGGTACGTCCCGGCCCGCGAGCCCGGCGTCGAGCAGGTGCGCATCGACCACGCCCCCGTCGTCGAGACCCGCATGCGCGTGCCGGGCGGCCACGTCGTCCACCGGGCCTACGTGGCGCGGGGCGCCGCCCACCCGGGCGGGAACGAGTGGGTCGTCGTCGAGGTCGAGAACGCCTCCAAGCTGCCGATCGCCCTGGCCTGGCTGGTCCGGCCCTGGGACGCCGATGGCCTGGTCCAGCTGGGCGAGGTCACGATCGAGCCGATGCCCGGTGCGACCGACGGGTCGGCACCGTGGCAGCTCTGGGCCGGCGACCTGGGCGCCGTCCTGCCCCGCCGGCCGTCCCGCTGGGCGGGCACGGACGGGGATCGGCACGCGGCCGACGAGCCGGGCCCGGACCCGCTGGCCACGGTGCTCGCCGGCGACGCCTCGGCGGACTGGGACGGCCCCCGGGAGCCCGCCTCCGACGCGGGGCTGGCGTCGCTGGCCCTGCTCGTCCCCGTC
>DATHEV010000735.1:0-2201 GCA_035318405.1 Iamia sp. | reverse complement strand
GGCCGCCACCGAAGAGGTCGCGGCCCGCTTCTTCCCCGAGGACGAGCCGGCCGACGACGTCCCCGCCGTGACCCTGACCAGCTTCGACCCCGACGCCGAGATCCGGCTGGTGACGGCGATGCTCTACCCCTCGACCCACCTGCCCGAGGCCCAGGTCGAGCGGCGGGTGCGGGACATGACCACGGCCGAGCGGCTGGAGGTCATGCGGGCCTACGTGGGCGACCGGGCCAACCGCCGCCACAAGCCGGGCCGGGCCCTCGAGCGGCTGGGCTACCGCTTCGACGTCCTGGCCGACTACGGCGCCTTGCGGGACCTCCAGCGCCACCGCATGCTCACCATCGAGTGGCAGACGCTCAGCCCCCGCCACGGCTACACCCGGCCGGAGGCGGTCGACCTGGCCGGCCACACCGGCGAGTTCGACGAGGCCATGGATCGTTCGGCCGCCCTCCACGACGCCCTGGTCGATCGGTTCCCGGCCCAGGCCCCCTACGCCGTGTGCCTGGCCTACAAGGTGCGCTTCGCCATGCAGATGAACGCCCGCGAGGCGATGCACATGCTCGAGCTCCGCAGCACCCCCCAGGGCCACCCCGCCTACCGGGCCGTGGCCCAGGACATGCACCGCCTGATCGCCGAGGAGGCGGGCCACCCCGCGGTGGCCGAGCTGATGCGCTGGGTCGACCACAGCCCGGAACCGGCCCTCGAGCGGCTGGACGCAGAACGTCGTGCCGAGCAGCGCCGCCACACCCCCTAGGGGCGCGCGTCCGTTCTGACCAGGGGTGATGGACGGACGAACAGGCGCGCGCCGTCACGCTGTGTAGTTGTGGCAGGGCATGGGCGCGCCCAGGTCGGGATGGGCCTCACGGACCGGCTCACACGTCCGATGGGTTGCACTACGGTGCGCAGCCGTACGACCACCGGGGGGGATGACCCGGAGGACGAACACCCCATGACAACCCACGCCCGGCCGAACGACGTCGCCCCGCCTCACGATCACGAGCCGGCCGACCATGGTGCGGCCTCGACGCGAGCCCGTCGCCGGCGCCACTGGCTGATGCCCCTCGCCGTGGCGCCGGCCGTGCTGGCCCTCGCCGTGACCTCCCCGACGAACCCGGCCGCTGGCGCCTCGCCCCGTCCGGTGGCGGCCCGGGCCGCGGCGGCGGTCGAGGCCGCCGCCCCGGCGCCCCGAGCCGTGGCCCCGGCTCCGGCCCGCCATCCGACCGCCACCGCCACCGCCAGCCACCTCGTCCAGCCCGGCGAGACGCTCTCGCACGTGGCCCTCCGCTACGGCGTCAGCACCGCAGACCTGGCCGCCGCCAACGGCCTCTCGGACCCCGACTTCGTGCGCAGCGGCACCGAGCTGACGATCCCCGCCGCCGGCTCCACCTCGGTCGCGGTCGCCACCGAGCCCATCGTGGCGGCGACCGCCTCGGCCTCCTCCGCCCTCCCCGAGCGGCTCCGGGCCTCGCCCGACCGGCTGGCCTACCTGCCCACGTTCGAGCGCTGGGCCTCGGCCAACGGCATCCCCGCCGACCTGCTCGAGGCCATGACCTGGCTGGAGTCGGGCTGGCAGCAGGGCCAGGTGTCGTCCACCGGCGCCGTCGGCATCGGCCAGCTGATGCCCGACACCGTCGACCACATGGAGATGCTGATCGGCGTCGACCTGGACGCGTCCTCCGCCGAGGACAACATCCGCATGTCGGCCCGCTACCTCCGCCTCCTCCTCGGCCGGTACGGCAGCCCCGAGGGCGCCCTGGCCGCCTACTACCAGGGCGCGGGCTCGGTCGAGGCCAACGGCACCTTCGCCGAGACCGACCGCTACGTCGCCAACGTCCTGGCCCTCCGCTCCCAGTTCTGAGCCGGGAGGAACGGTCGGGCTCGTGGCGAACTCCTCTGTGGCGCTGGTCACCGGCTGGCGTGGCAGCACGCGACGCACGAGGAGCACGGCTGGTGGAGCCGATCATCCAGCTGAGGGGTGTCACCAAGTCCTTCGGGTCCCACACGGTGCTCGAGGACATCAGCTTCGACATCCCCCGCAACAAGATCAGCGCCATCATGGGGCCGTCGGGCACGGGCAAGACGACCCTGCTCAGGCTCATCACCGGGCAGGTCCACGCGCAGCGCGGCGACATCACCGCGTTCGGCGAGAACATCGCGACGCTCTCGCACTGCGACCTGTTCGCACTGCGGCGTCGCATGGGCAT
>DATHEV010000734.1:0-3152 GCA_035318405.1 Iamia sp. | reverse complement strand
CGGCGTGAACGCCGTCGTCGGATCCGCCTCGTGCAACGTCTTGGTGATCGCAGCCGTCAACGTCGTCTTGCCGTGGTCGATGTGACCCATCGTCCCGATGTTCAGATGCGGCTTGTTCCGCTCGAACTTCTCCTTGGCCATGCTGGTTCTTTCCTCAGTGTCTCGTGACGGTGTTGACGGGGCTTGCGGGCTTGCGGTGCTGCTGTGGGCGTGGGGGGGCTACTCGCCCCGGATGCGCTTCACGATCTCTTCCTGGACGGAAGCGGGCGTCTGCTGGTACGAGTCGAACTGCATCGTGTACGTGGCCCGACCCTGGGTCCGCGAACGCAGGTCGGTAGCGTAACCGAACATCTCCGACAGGGGCACAGTCGCCCCGATCACCTGGCTGTTGCCGCGCTGGTCCATGCCGCCGATCTTCCCCCGGCGGGAGGACAGGTCGCCGATGACGTCGCCCATGTAGTCGTCGGGGGTGACGACCTCGACCGACATGATCGGCTCGAGCAGGACGGGCTTGGCCTTGCGGGCGGCCTCGCGGAAGCCCATCGTGCCGGCGATCTTGAACGCCATCTCCGAGGAGTCGACGTCGTGGGCCGAACCGTCGAGCAGACGGGCACGGACGTCGACGGTCGGGAACCCGGCGAGCACGCCGGTGGTCATGGCCGCCTGCATGCCGGCATCGACCGACGGGATGAACTCCTTGGGGATCTTGCCGCCGGTGATCTTGTCCTCGAACTGGTAGCCGCCACCGGGGCCGGTGGGCTCGAGCTCGATGACGATGTGGGCGAACTGGCCCGAGCCACCGGTCTGCTTGACGTGCCGGTAGACGACCTTGCCGGTGTTCTCGGTGATCGTCTCGCGATAGGCGACCTGGGGCTTGCCCACCGTGGCGTCGACGCTGAACTCCCGCAGCATGCGGTCGACCAGCACCTCGAGGTGCAGCTCGCCCATGCCCGAGATGACCGTCTCGCCGGTCTCCTCGTCGGAGCGGACCTGGAAGGTCGGGTCCTCCTCGGCGAGCGAGTAGAGGGCCTTGCCCATCTTGTCCTGGTCGGCCTTGGTCTTGGGCTCGACGGCGACGTGGATCACGGGCTCGGGGAACACCAGGTTCTCCAGCACGACCGGGGCCTTCTCGTCGGAGAGGGTGTCGCCGGTGCGGGTGTCCTTGAAGCCGATGCCGGCGACGATGTCGCCCACGCCGACGCTGTCGAGGTCCTCACGGTTGTTGGCGTGCATGAGCAGCAGCCGGCCCACGCGCTCCTTCTTGGAGGTGCGGGTGTTGAGGACGGTGCCGCCCTTGTCGAGCGAGCCCGAGTAGACGCGGAAGTAGGTGAGCTTGCCGTGCGGGTCGGCCACGATCTTGAAGGCCAGGGCCGAGAAGGGCTCGTCGGCCGACGGCTTGCGCACGACCTCCTCGTTGCCCTTGAGCGACAGGCCCTCCACCGGGGGGGCCTCCAGCGGCGACGGGAGGTAGTCGACCACGGCGTCGAGCAGCTGCTGCACGCCCTTGTTCTTGAACGCCGAACCCAGGAGCACGGGGACGAGGCCGTCGGAGATGGTGGCCTTGCGGATCACGGCCCGGATCTCGTCCGGGGTGATCGGCGACTCCTCGATGATCTTCTCCATGAGGGCGTCGTCGTAGTTCGACACCACGTCGAGGAGCTGCTCGCGGTACTGGTCGGCCTGGTCCTGGAGATCGGCGGGGATCTCGGTGTAGCCGAACTTGGCGTCCTTGTCGTCGCCCTCCCAGACGACGGCCTTCATCTCGACCAGGTCGACGATGCCGGAGAAGTTGCCCTCGGCGCCGATCGGGATCTGGAGGATGGCGATGGTGGCGCCGAGGCGGTCGACGATCGAGTCGGCGGCCTTGAAGAAGTCGGCGCCCATGCGGTCGAGCTTGTTGACGAAGCACATCCGCGGGACGTGGTACTTGTCGGCCTGCTTCCAGACCGTCTCGGTCTGGGGCTCGACGCCGGCGACGCCGTCGAACACGGCGACGGCGCCGTCGAGGACGCGCAGCGAGCGCTCGACCTCGACGGTGAAGTCGACGTGGCCGGGCGTGTCGATGATGTTGATCCGGTGGTCACGCCAGAACGTCGTGGTGGCCGCGGAGGTGATGGTGATGCCGCGCTCTTGCTCCTGGGCCATGTGGTCCATGACCGCGGCGCCCTCGTGGACCTCGCCGATCTTGTAGCTCTTGCCCGTGTAGAAGAGGATCCGCTCGGTCGTCGTGGTCTTGCCCGCGTCGATGTGGGCCATGATCCCGATGTTGCGGTAGCGCTCGAGGGGGGCGGTCTTGGACATCTGTTCGTCTCGTTCGTCTGTGTTCAGGGGTTTCGAAGTTCGGGCTTCTGGGGCCGGACATGGCACGACCGGGCGTCGGTCGGAGCCGGGCCCGGTCGCACGCTGGCCGGGGCGGACCCCCGGTGTGGGGGGCCTACCAGCGGTAGTGGGCGAACGCCTTGTTCGACTCGGCCATCTTGTGCATGTCCTCGCGGCGCTTCACGGCCGCGCCGATGCCGTTGGAGGCATCGAGGATCTCGTTGGCCAGGCGCTCGGACATCGTCTTCTCGCGGCGCTGGCGGGCGTAGCCCACGAGCCAGCGGATGGCGAGGGCGGTGGCCCGACGGGGGCGGACCTCGATCGGGACCTGGTAGGTGGCGCCACCGACCCGCCGGCTCTTGACCTCGAGCGAGGGACGGATGTTGTCGATGGCCTTCTTGATCACGCCGAGCACGTCGTCGGTGCCGGACTTGCTCTCGATGATGCCCAGCGCGTCGTAGACGATGCGCTCGGCGAGGGAGCGCTTGCCCCGCTGCATGATCTTGTTCACCAGCTGGGTGACGAGCACGGAGTGGTGGACGGGATCGGGCGTGAGCTCACGTCGGGGCGCGGGACCCTTGCGGGGCATGGTTCAGACCTTCTTGTCAGCGCCGCACGGCGGCAGGGTTGAGAGCACGCGAATCGACCTCGATGCGCAAGAGGATGGGGGCCTTGGACGATCCGCCCATGGGCCGGCTGACCATGCTACGGGTGCACCCGACGGAGCATCAACTCCGTGGTCCCGATGACCAGGTCCGTCGGCCCGACGATACCGGCGAGCGCCCCGACGCGGCGGTGCCGGCCCTCCGGGGGAAGGGCCGGCACCGTCCGGC
>DATHEV010000733.1:0-3613 GCA_035318405.1 Iamia sp. | reverse complement strand
CGACCTCGGTGATCACGACCCGGCTGCCCTGTCCTTTCAGCGCCTGGGCGCAACCCTTGCCGACGTCGCCATATCCGCAGACGACGGCGACCTTGCCGGCCAGCATCACGTCGGTGGCGCGGAAGATTCCGTCGACCAGCGAGTGGCGGCAGCCGTAGAGGTTGTCGAACTTCGACTTGGTCACGGAGTCGTTGACGTTGATCGCCGGGAAGAGCAGCTCGCCCTTGGCGAACATCTCGTAGAGGCGGTGGACGCCGGTGGTGGTCTCCTCGGTGACGCCCTTGATGTCGGCGGCGACCGCGGTCCAGCGGTTCGGCTCCTTGGCGACGCTCTCCTTGAGGAGGCCGAGCACGACGGTCCACTCCTCGGAGTCCTCGTCGGTGGGCTCGGGCACGGCGCCGGCGGCCTCGTACTCCTTGCCCTTGAGCACGAGCATGGTGGCGTCGCCGCCGTCGTCCAGGATCATGTTGGGGCCGCCGCCGTCGGGCCAGCGGAGCGCCTGGTCGGTGCACCACCAGTACTCCTCCAGCGTCTCACCCTTCCAGGCGTAGACGGGGACGCCGCGGGGGGCGTCGGCGGTGCCGTCGGGGCCGATGACGGTGGCGGCGGCGGCGTGGTCCTGGGTCGAGAAGATGTTGCAGCTGACCCAGCGCACGTCGGCGCCCAGGGCCACCAGCGTCTCGATGAGCACCGCGGTCTGGATGGTCATGTGCAGCGAGCCCATGATGCGGGCGCCCTTGAGGGGCTGCTCGTCGGCGAACTCGGCGCGGGTGGACATCAGGCCGGGCATCTCGTGCTCGGCCAGCTGGATCTCCTTGCGGCCGAAGCCGGCGAGGGAGAGATCGGCGACCTTGAAGTCGTCAGGGGCGAGGGCCATGGGGTGCGTCCTCCAGGGATGCGGAAGCGTCGGTGCGCAGGGCGCGCCGACGAGGTGGTGGTCGTTCTGACGCCGGGCCGGAACCAGCTGGCTCACCCATGACAGCCCTGCACGACGCCCACCTGCGGGCGAGCGCCGGGGTCGAGGCTAGCGCGGGCGCTCATCGAGGCCGAGATCCGACCGATGGTCGGGCGGTGAGGAAGCCCGTCATCGCCCTCCTGCTCGTCGCCATCGCCGGTGTCGCCGGCTTCGGCGTCTGGGCCAACCACGAGGAGACGCCGCGGTTCTGCCTGGCGGGTGCCTACATCATGGGGACGGTGCCGGGCCTGGAGGGCTACTCCGTCACGCTCCAGGACAGCGGCACCCCCGGCCCGGACCACTGCGACGGCCCCGACCGGCCCGGGACGTACGAGCCCGACCCCGACGAGTCCCCGCTCCCGCCCCCGAGCTCGACCGAGGTCCCGGTGGGCTCGGTCGTCGTCGACGAACCCGTGGCCGAGCCGCTGGTGCTGGGCCTCGACTGCCAGTACCGCGACGGCGACGGCGAGGTGGTGGCCACCGCCATCCCGAACCGCCCCGACGGCGAGTGCGGGCTGCCCGGCCCGACCGGCCGGCAACCGGGCGAGCTGGCCGGCCCGGCCCTCCGCCCGCCGCGGTAGCCCACCCGCGACCTGGCCCGGGCGTTTCCGGGCGGGGCGGACGGGCAGCCCACGGACCATGATCGACAGGTCCCGGTACCCCAAGGGCGAGCGCCACATCGACGTGCCGGTGTACCGGCGCACCTGCTTCCTCCTCATCGCCGTCGGGATCGTCATGGTCATCGCCGGCCTGGCCACGGCCAGCTGGGTCCTGGCCGGCCTCGGCGCCTTCCTGGCGGCGGCGAACGTCGGCACGCTGTTCGCCCCCAGCTGGTTCCACAGCAGCGGCACCTGACCCTCGGCCGGCTGAAAACGAGAACGTGTTCTAGTCTGCCGGGATGGCCGAGCTCCCGACCCTCACCACCCCTCTGCCCGGACCGCGCTTGTCCGGGAAGAGCGCCCTCGTCACCGGTGCGGCCTCGGGCATCGGTGCCGCCACCGCCCTCCGCCTCGCTGCCGAGGGGGCCGCGGTCCTCGCCGTCGACGTCAACGCCGAGGGGCTGAAGGCCACCGTCGACGCCCTGCCCGCCGTCGCCACCGGGTCGATCACCCCACACGTCGCCGACGTCTCCGACGAGGACGCCGTGGCCGGGGCCGTCGCCCTGGCCGTCGAGAACGGCGGCGGCCTCGACGTCGTGGCCAACATCGCCGGGATCCTCCGGGCCGCCCACACGACCGAGCACAGCCTGGAGATGTGGGACCTGGTGATCCGGGTCAACCTCACCTCGACGTTCCTGGTGTGCCGGGCCGCGCTCCCCCACCTGCTCGACGGGGGCGGCGCCATCATCAACGCCGCCTCCACCTCGGCCGAGTTCGGCCACCCCTGGATGGCGGCCTACGCGGCCTCGAAGGGCGGGGTGGCGGCGCTGACCCACACCCTCGCCGTCGAGTACTCCAAGCGGGGGGTCCGGGTGAACGCCATCGCCCCCGGCAGCGTCCGCACCGGGATGACCAAGGGCATCGACTTCCCGGCCGACGCCGACTTCGACCTGATCCCTCGGATCATGTCGCCCATCGGGCCGGGCGACCCGGCGTCGGTGGCCTCGGTCGTGGCCCTGCTCGCCTCCGACGACGGCGCCCACATCAGCGGCGAGATCATCCGCATCGACGGCGGCACCCACGCCTGAGCGGCGGGCCCCCATGCGCTTCTCCATCGCCACCGCCTACATCGACCCCTCCGAGCTGACGGCCATCGCCCGGGCCGCCGACGAGCGCGGCTTCCACGCCATGACCGTCGCCGACCACGTGGTGAACCTGGCCGAGCTGACGACCGAGTACCCCTACACCGAGGACGGCAAGCGGCGCTGGGAGCCGTTCACGCCGTGGGTCGACCCGTGGGTCACCATCGGCGCCCTCGGGGCCGTCACCGAGCGGCTCCGCTTCTTCACCAACGTCTACGTGCTCCCCATGCGCGACCCGTTCACCGTGGCCAAGACGGTCGGGACGGCATCGGTCCTCACCGGGGGGCGGGTGGCGCTGGGCGTGGGCATGGGCTGGTGCGAGGAGGAGTTCGACCTCCTGGGCGAGCCGTTCCGGCGCCGCGGCAAGCGGGCCGACGAGATGCTGGGCCTGCTGGCCGAGCTGTGGTCCGGGGGCTGGACCGAGCACCACGGCGAGTTCTACGACGTGCCCCGTCTCGAGATGACGCCGACGCCCCCGGCCCCCGTCCCGATCTACGTCGGCGGGATGTCCGACGCCGCCCTGCGCCGCGCCGCTCGCCACGACGGCTGGATCAGCGACCTGATCTCGACGCCCGAGGCGGCCGACTTCCGCCAGCGCATCGAGGACGAGCGCGAGCGGCTGGGCCGCACCGAGGTCGACTTCTCGATGATCGCCTCGCTGAACGACGCCGCCACGCTCGACCACTACCGGCGGGCGGCGGACGTCGGCGTGACCGACATCCTCACCATGCCGTGGGCCTTCTACGGCGGCTTCGACCTCGACCTCCAGGGCAAGCTCGACGGCCTCCACCGCTTCGCCGACGACGTCCTGGCCCAGCTCTAGGAGACTGCTGAGCAAGGCGCTTCTAGGATCTTTGGTGGGTCCGGGGAAGTGGCCGTACCGAAGAGCTGGCGTGGAGAGGGTGTGAGCCAGCCAC
>DATHEV010000732.1:0-3480 GCA_035318405.1 Iamia sp. | reverse complement strand
GAAGGCGATGCCGGCGTCGAGGTACCGCTTGAACGGGTTGTCTGCCATGGGTGCGAGGGTACCCCTCCCCGTCCACTGCTTGCAAGAGTTCGCACTCTGCTCGCGCCAGGCTCACCCGGCGGCCAGCTCGGCGGCGACGAGGGCGGCGAGGTCGGTCGCGACCAGATCGGGGGCCGGCTCGGCGCCGTCGGCGGTGGTCGTGACGCCGGTCAGGACCAGCCCGAAGCGCCAGCCCAGGGCCCGGGCGAAGAGGCCGTCGGTGTCGAGCCGGTCCCCCACCATGGTCCCCGCCGGCCCCAGCTCCCGCCGCAGCCAGTCGGCCATGGGCGGGTGGGGCTTGCCGGCGACGGTGGCCGCCACCCCGGTGGCCCGCTCGACCGCGGCCAGCGTGGCCCCGCCGCCCGGCAGCAGCCCGCCGGGACCCGGGTAGGTGGCGTCGTCGTTGCTGGCCAGCAGCCGAGCGCCTCGCAAGACGGAGGTGGTCGCCCACCGGAGCCGGTCGTAGTCGACCGCCCGCCAGTACCCGCACAGCACCACGTCGACCGCCCCCGGGTCGCTCCCCTCGTTCACCACGGCCACCCCGCCGACCGAGCCCACGGCCTCCACCAGCCCCGCCCCACCACAGACCAGCACCCGCTCCCCCGCCGAGACCAGCGTCGCCGCCGCCTGCGCCGAGGTCCGCACCACGCCATCAGCCGCGATGCCGTGCCGGCCCAGCTTGGCCTCGACCTCGGCCACGACCTGCGAGGAGTTGTTCGTCACGAAGACGACGCGTGCGCCAGCCGCCTGCAGCGAGGCAACAGCCGAGGCCGCCCCCGGGATCGGCACGTCGCCCCGCCAGATCACGCCATCCAGATCCAGGGCCCAAGGCTCGCTCACAGCACGACCTTGCCACGCCGCGAACTGGTGACGGCCGAGCCCACTCATGCCCTGGCGAGCCCTGCGAGCCTGTCCGAGCAAGAAGGCCAGACGACGCAGCCCACAAGCGCCAGCCCCACACACCCCCCACCATCCCGTCGGACTCCCGGCCCGGCCCTCGCACGGCACCGGAAGCGGAGCGCAGCAGCGCAGGGCAGCCCCACGCGAGCGCAGCGAGCCGATCGCAACCGGAGCCATGGCGAGCACCGAACCGGAGCCGTGCGAGGGCCCACCCCCCTGACCCGAGCGCGAGCGAGCAACCTCCGGCACCGAGCCCGTCGAGCGGCCACCCGTCTGCAAGGCGCACGCCAACAACCGAGCACCGCGACCAACCAGCCACAATGAACACGTGCCCCCCTTCGAACCGTTCCCCGGCATCCGCTACCGAGCCGATCTCGACCTGGCCGACGTCACCGCGCCCCCGTACGACGTCATCGACGAAGACGATCGAGCCGCTCTCGTCGCCCGGTCCGACCGGAACGCCGTCCTCTTCGACCTCCCCCTGGAGTCCGACGGGGATGATCGCTACACCCACGCCGCCGAGGTGTTCACCGCCTGGCGAGGCGACGGCTCCCTGGTCACCGATCCGGAGCCGACGTTCACGGTGTACCGCATGACGTTCACCGACGACCACGGCCGTCCGGCGCGGACGCTCGGGGTCATCGGGGCCCTGGAGCTGTCGCGGCCCGAGGAGGGGAAGATCCTCCCCCACGAGCACACGACCAAGAAGGCCAAGACGGACCGGTTGGACCTGCTCCGGGCGACGTGCGCCAACCTGTCGCCGGTCTGGATGCTGAGCCTGGCGGCCGGGCTGACCGATCTGATCGAGCCCGCCGGCCCGCCCGAGGCCGAGTGGACCGACGAGGACGGCGTGGGCCATGCCGTGTGGCTCGTCCGCGATCCCGAGCGGGTGGCGGCCATCGCCGCCGCGGTCGGCGACCAGCCGGTGGTCGTGGCCGACGGCCATCACCGCTACGAGACCTCCCTGGTGCACCGGGACGAGCGCCGGGCCGCAGCCGGCCCCGAGGCCGAGCTGGGCAGCGATGCCTTCATGTGCCTGGTGGTCGAGCTGAGCGAGGACGAGCTCCACGTCCGGCCCATCCACCGGCTGGTCGACGGGGCCGACGCCGCCGAGCTGGAGGCGATCCTGGAGCAGCGGGGGTTCACGCCCGTCGGCGGGACGATCGACGCCGAGGCGGTGGCCGACGGCCGGGTGCTGGCCGCCATGGCCACCGAGGGCGCCGTCGCCGTCGTCGACGCCCAGGGCGCGGCGCGGCTGCTGCGGCCCGAGGCCGAGGCCTTCGCCGGGGTGGCCGACCTCGACAGCGCCCGCATCGGCCACGTCCTCGACGGGATCGACGGCATCGCCGTCCGCTTCCAGCACGGCGTGGACCACGTGCAGGCTCTCGTCGGCAAGGGCGAGGCGGCGGCCGGGATCCTGCTCCGCCCGGCGACGGTGGCCCAGATCGAGGCCAACGCCCACGGCGGCGAGCGGATGCCGGCCAAGACCACGTTCTTCCACCCCAAGCCCCGCACCGGCGTGGTCTTCCGGAGCTGCTCCGAGGCGAGCTAGCCGGTGAACCGGGCCGGGCCGACCACCGGCGTGGCCGGGGCGGCGGGGCCCGGGCCGCCACCCGGCACGGTCGAGGTCGTCGAGGTCGTCGGTGGCGTCGCGACCTGGAGCTCGACGGCGCCGGCGTCGCAGGCCGCCCCCGACGGCCGCGGCTGGCCGAGCTGGTCCTGATCGGACCGGCAGGGGGAGACCACGTCGAGGACCGGGCTCACCGCCAGGGGCGGGGCCACGCCCGTGGCGGAGTCGTAGGGCTCGAGCCCGAGGTCGTCGACCACCTGGTCGCCGGCGATCTGCGGGCAGGTGTCCCCGACGACGACGTTGCCGCCCTCGGACACGAAGGTGCCCCCGCCGCGGCAGGCGCGGGCCGCGGGCCCGGGTCCGATGCCGATGGCGGTGCCGGCCAGGATCAGCCGCCCGCCGGTGTCCACCAGCAGGCTCTCGGGCGAGTCGGCCGGGTCGGTGGCGAGCGACAGCACCGTCGACTGCTGGAGGACCACGTCGGCCCCGGGCCGGACGGCGATCGGCGCACCGAGAGGCAGCTGCGGGCGGTCGAGGGCCGGATCGACGACGAAGGTGCTGTCGCTGATCAGCGTCGGACCCCCGAACGCGGCGCTGCCGAGCCCGTTGCGGAAGCTGGACCGCACGACCAACGCCTCTCCGATGGCCCCCAGGGGCGTACCGGTGGTGGCGACCGTCGAGTCGCGGACGGTGACGAGATCGGGATCGAGCCCCGACCACTCGATGCCCTCGCCGTCACCCGTGATGCTCACCCGTTCGACGAGGAGCGCACCCCCGCTGCCGTCGCCCCTGACGCCGTCCCCACCCTCGAGCTCGATGACCGTGTCGACGACGTCACCGGTGGTGAAGATGAGCGCCGACTCGGCGCCCCGGCTGACGAGGCGAGAGCCGGTGACGTGCCCGTCGGTCCCGCGGAGGATGGCCCCCGACGCCGGGGCCGCGGGACCCACGATCTCGATGTCCTCGAGGTC
>DATHEV010000731.1:0-5373 GCA_035318405.1 Iamia sp. | reverse complement strand
CGGCGTGAACGCCGTCGTCGGATCCGCCTCGTGCAACGTCTTGGTGATCGCAGCCGTCAACGTCGTCTTGCCGTGGTCGATGTGACCCATCGTCCCGATGTTCAGATGCGGCTTGTTCCGCTCGAACTTCTCCTTGGCCATTCTGGGGTGCCTCCTCGGCGCGGGACGGGCCGGGCTCTGGGCCCGGCCGGTGGGGTGGTGGAGATCTAGGGCTTGGTAGCGACGGTCGGGTTCGAACCGACGACCTCTCGATTATGAGCCGAGCGCTCTCACCAGCTGAGCTACGTCGCCGTGTCGGCGGCCCCCCGGACCAGGGGACCGGGCGACTTGCGAGCCTCCTGTGGGAATCGAACCCACGACCTTTTCCTTACCATGGAAACGCTCTGCCGACTGAGCTAAGGAGGCGTGGCGCACCCGGGCGGGCCGGGAGACCGAGGGAGCATCCTAGGCGCGGCTCCCACCGCCTCCCCAACCTGGTTCGGCACGGCCCCACACCACCCCCGCGACCACCCTCGGTGACATGACCCATTCGACTCAATTCCCTGGTGGGGATGCCGACAGGCGCCAGGTGCGCATGAGCAGGATGGTGATCGAAGCCGGGCGCCACACGATCGCCCTCGACCTTCACCCGAAGCTGACCGTCATCACCGGCATCGGCGACCTCGAGCGGGAGAGCCTGGCCGGTGAGCTGCTGGGCGCGCTGGGCGCCAGCCGCCCCGGCGTCCACGTCGAGCTCACCACCGACGACGGCCGCCACCTGGCCGTCTTCCGCCCGACCAACGGCCGGCCCCGGCTGGTCGACGTCGACCAGTCCCGCGACATCACCCCGGCCGACGCCGACGGCGGCGTCGACCTCTACTCGCACCACGGCATCGACATGGCCGGCGCCCGCCGGGCCCTCAAGGTCACCGAGGCCGACCTGACCACCCAGGCCCACGCCGACGTGGTCGTCCAGCGTCTGGCCGACTCCGACCAGACCGCGCTGTGGGCGGCTGCCGCCCGGGTCCGCGTCACCGACGAGGCGCTCCAGGCGGAGTCGATCGCCGCCGGCACCGCCCCCGAGGACGCCGAGATCATCGATCGCATCGAGCGTCGCCACGCCCGGCTCGAGGAGGCGCTCGAGAACCTCAACCGCACCAACCGGCTGGCCCGCATCGTCACCTTCCTCGGCGTGGTGGGCTGCGCCCTCGCCGCCATGCTGATGCCGATCGCCGCAGTGCCGCTCGCCGGCATCACCGGCATCACCCTCGCCGCCGCCTTCGTCTACCGGGGCCGGGCGGCCAAGGCCGAGCGGGCCGAGCGCGAGGCTCTCGACGCCGCCGGCGCCGAGTCCTATCTCGGCTTCCACGTGGCCCGCATCGACGGCCTCGTCTCGGGTGACAAGGCCCGTCGCCGCCTCCTCGCCGCCGCCGCCGACCACCGGCTGGCCGCCGCCCAGTGGTTCGAGATGGCCGGCGACGTCAGCGTCGACTGGGCCCTGGAGCACCACGCCGAGATCGCCGTGGCCGCCCGGCTGCGGGCCGACGTGCGCAACCTCGGCGTGATGTCCTCGAGCGCCCCCGGCGACCACGACGACCTGGCCTCCGACCTGGCCCACGCCCTCCTCGGCCGCATGGCCCGGGCTCGCACCCTCGGCGACCTGGGCGAGACGTTCCCCCTGGTGATCGACGAGCCCTTCAACTCGCTCGACTCCGGGCTCAAGCCCGCCCTCCTGGAGCTGATGGCCCGCTCGGCCGGCAGCCCGCAGGTCGTCCTGCTGACGGCCGACGAGGAGGTCGCCTCCTGGGCCCGCCTCGAGGCCCTGACCGGCGAGCTGTCGGTGCTGGAGCCCACGCCCGACTCCGAGCCGGTCCGCGCCGGCGGCGCCGCCTGACGGTCGACCGGGTCGCGAGCGCTCCGGCGCCCGCTACCTTCGCCTCGATGCAGGTGCGGTTGGCGACCCTCGACGACGCCGAGGGCATCCGGGTCATCTACAACCGCGAGGTGCTGGAGGGGACGGCGACGTTCGACCTCCGGGCCCGCACCGCCGAGGAGCAGCGTCTCTGGCTCACCGACCGCTCCGGCGCCCACGCCGTCATGGTCGCCGTCGAGGGGGACGAGGTGCTGGGGTTCGGGTCGCTGTCGTCCTACCGGGACCGGCCCGCCTACTCGACCACCGTCGAGGACTCGGTCTACGTGGCCCCCGGGCACCAGGGCCGGGGAGTGGGCCGGGCGGTGCTCGAGGCCCTGGTCGAGGCGGCCGAGCAGCGGGGCTTCCACACCATGATCGGCCGCATCGCCGGGGGCAACGCCGCCTCCATCGCCCTCCACGAGCGCTGCGGCTTCACCGTCGTCGGCGTCGAGCGCGAGGTCGGCCGCAAGTTCCGCCGCTGGCTCGACGTCACCGTCGTCCAGAAGGTTCTCTAGCCAACGCCATCTGCGACGACGGGACCCTCGGAGGGTGCCCCAGCCCAGCCCGGCGCAGCCGCTGGGGGCCTGGGGGACCCCCCAGACGAAGAGCCGTGTGCCCGAGGAACGAGGGCTCCGGCTCTGGGAGGACCTTCAGCCCCGAGCGGAGCGAGGGACCTCTAGTTCGAAGGAACGGAGTGAGCGCCAGCGAACGAGTGACTGAGACCAGCGTCTCGGTTGGCTCTCACCTGGGCGGCGGCGGCTTCGTCCCAGGCAGCGCGCAGACGGGCGATCTCGACCCCGACGTCGGCGCCGGAGAGGATGCCCTCCTGGGCGTGACGGTGGTCGTCGTACTCCCGGCGGTGGCCGCCGGACCAGTCGGTCAGGTGGACCTGGGCCGCGGCCCGGGCGCCGAGCCCCGACGTCACATGGTCGAGCAGGGCCTGGAGCCGCTGGCCGACCAGGTCGGCCCCGCTGAAGTCGAAGTCGACCGGCTCGGCCGGCTCGGCCACGGAGGGCCGCGGTGCGCATCCGTCTCGCCATCCCATGCCGTCACCTCCGGGTGGTCGTCGTCCGCCCGACCGGCCTACCCACGACGGTCGGACACCACGCCTCGCGGTCGGTCATCCGGTCGGGGTGGGCACGGGCGTCGGTGCCGGGCCCGGAGACGGGGCCGGGACGGGCGGGGGCATGGTGGTGGTCGTGGTCGTGGTGCCGGTCGGGGGCGACGGGGGCGGACCGGGCGTGGGCATGGGGGTCGGGCCGGTGGACGGCGGGAACACCTCGGTCCGGATGATGTGCTCGACGTCGGCGACGGTCGGGGCGACCCCGGCCTCCTGCTGGCGGGCGAAGTAGGCCTCGACGGCCGGGTGGTCGATGATCACGTCGGCGACCTGCGAGTCGGGGCCCGAGTAGGTCTGATAGATCCAGCGTCGGACCTCGGCCTGGGGCGACGACCCGCCCAGCTGGTCGATCTGCTCCTGGGTGAGCGAGCGCACCAGGCCTTGGCCGCCGTCGGGCGAGAGGCCGAGGTGCCCGCCGCCGGCGTCGCTGTTGTGATCGACCACCTGGGTGTCGAGCCCGGCGGCCGCCCGCCACTCGACGAGAGCGGCGAGCCCGGGCCCGTCGGCGGCCTCGTCGCCCAACGCCTCGGGGGCGAAGGGGCGGGCCTCGTACCAGAAGAGGGCGTCGTCGCCGGTGTTGATCGTGATGGTGAGGTCGCGCACGCGGCGGCCGAGGAGGGCGCCGTAGTGCTCGGTGTCGTCGGTGGCGGCGCCGGCCGGGATGGCGGGCTGCACCATCAGGTAGCCGACCGAGAACCGGGACGACGGGTCCTCCATCTGCGACAGGGCCCGGCTGGCCACGTGGTTGCCCAGGCTGTGGGCGGTGACGTTGACGTCGGCGTCGGGGTTGGACCGGGCGATGGCGGTGAACAGCGGGGCCAGGGCGTCACCGGTGGCCTGGGCCGACTCCTCGGCGTCGTCGAAGTCCCACGGCGTGCCCAGGCCGCCGGCCCCGTCGCCGGCGTCCCAGTCGACGACGAGCACCGTCGCCCCCTCGACGCCCTGCTGGTCGTAGAGGTCGGCCGTGGCCAGGCCGGCGCCGGTGGCACCGTCGCTCGTCGAGCCCCAGCCGTGGACGACGGTGTGCAGCGGACCGTCGGCACCGGTGAGCCCCATCTCCTCCACGACGAGCTGCCACTCGAGCTCGCTCATGCCCTCCGGCAGGGTGTCGACGGTGAGCCTGACCACGCGGGTGCGGCCGTCGCTCCCGTCCCGCTCGACGACGAAGAGGTGGCCGTACTGCCCCTCGGCCACGGCCTGGGCCAGGCTGGGCGGGCCGGCGGCGTCGATCTGGAGCTCGGACGCCAGCAGCACGGCCGGGCAGCCGTCGGAGGAGCAGATCCGGTCGGCGTCGCGGAAGGCGTCGGCCACGCGCCCGACCCACAGGTCGAGGTACGACAGCTCGTCGACGGCGCCGTCGACGGCCAGGACCTTGTCGACATCGATGCGCCCGCCGAAGGTCGCCGCCCCCGCGTTCCAGCCCCGGAGCACGTCGGGCAGGCCGGCGAGGGCGTCGTTGAGGGCCTGGTCGGAGCCCTCCATGGCCCCGACGTAGACGTCGAGCTTCTCGGGGTCGGCGGCGGTGGCGCCGGCCGGTGGACTCATGATGCACCTCGTACCCTTTCGATCTTCCTCGAAACATCTCCATGGGTGGGCCGGGCGTCGCCCCCACTGCTAGAACGGGGGCTGCGCCGTGCGAGGACCAGGAGTCGAGATGAAGGCCGTCATCATCTACAACAGCCTCACCGGCACGACCGAGAAGGCCGCCCATCGCATCGCCAGCGAGCTCAAGGCGCTGCGGGTCGACGCCACCCCGGTCCCCATCGCCGAGGCCGACGAGGCCACCGTGGCCGACGTCGACCTGGTCATCGTGGGCACCTGGACCGACGGCATCGTGATCATGGGCCAGAAGCCGGCGGGCAAGAAGAAGCTGCGCAACCTGCCCTCGCTGGCCGGCAAGCGGGCCGTCGTCTACTGCACCTACGCCGTCGACCCGGGCCACACGCTCGAGAAGCTGGTCGCCGAGGTGGAGGCCAAGGGGGCCGAGGTCATCGGGGGCTTCGCCATCGCCCGCCACGACGTCCCCGGGGACGTGGCCGAGTTCATCGACCGGCTCACGCCGGAGCTGGCCCAGGCCTGAACCGTTCTGTCCGTCCCCATGCACCGCCACGGTGCACCAGGGTGGACAGAACGATCCACGGGCCACATGTGGCCCTAGCGATCGGGGTCGGGCGCGGGGACGCTCGGGGCATGCACCTGCCGTGGCGTCGTGACCCCCTCCTCGCCCTCGCCGGGCGATCCGTCACCGGGCGCCGGGCGGAGAACCAGGACCGCTGGGCGGTCGGGCCGACCTGGGCCGTCGTGTGCGACGGCGTCGGCGGCCACGCGGGTGGGGCCACGGCGGCGCAGCTCGCGCTCGACG
>DATHEV010000730.1:0-3122 GCA_035318405.1 Iamia sp. | reverse complement strand
GTCGTGTACTTCCACGGCGGCGGCTGGGTGCTCGGCTCTCTCGGGACCCACGACGGCACCTGCCGACGGCTCGCCGACGGCGCCGACGCGGTGGTCGACCGCCTGGTGCACGGCGGCTCGGACCCCGTCCCCGCCGCCCTCGACGGCTTCTCCATCACCGAGGTCACCGGCCTCCGCCCCTGCTGAGCGTCGATCGGAGCCGATCCGGTGGGGGCCACGGGCCTAGTCTGAGCCGGCCTTCCGGGGTAGTTCAGCTGGTAGAACACCGGACTTTGAATCCGGCCGTCGCAGGTTCGAGTCCTGCCCCCGGAGCTCTCTGACCAGGCGGTGGCAAGACGGTGTCCGGGTGGGGTGCCGGGCGCGCGAGACTCCGAGACATGGCCGAGCGAGCGCTGTCAGCCGTCGTCCTCGCCGCCGGGGAGGGCACGCGGATGCGCTCCGAGCGGCCCAAGCCCCTGCACCTGCTGTGCGGCAAGGCGATGGTCCGCTACGTGCTCGGATCGCTGGGCGACTGCGACGTCGACCGCGTCGTCGTGGTGGTCGGCCATGGCGCCGAGCGGGTCACCAAGAAGCTCCAGGCCGAGGAGCCCGACCTGGTCCTCGACTTCGTCGAGCAGCACCGCCAGCAGGGCACCGGCGACGCCGTCGCCGTGGGCCTCACGGCCTTTCCCGACGACGACACCGACGGCGACGAGGGCCCCGACGTCCTCATCCTCCCCGGCGTCACCCCACTCCTCCGGGCCTCGACCATCCGCGAGCTGGTCGACCACCACCGCCAGTCGGGCGCCGCCTGCACGGTGCTCACCGCCCACCTCGCCGACCCCACCGGGTACGGCCGGGTCGAGCGGGGCCGCGACGGCCGGGTGGCCCGCATCGTCGAGCACCGCGACGCCGACGAGGAGCAGCGGCTGATCAGCGAGATCAACACGTCGATCTACTGCTTCCGCCGCAGCGTCCTGGCCCCCGCCCTCCGGCGGATCGAGCCCGCCAACGACCAGGGCGAGTACTACCTGACCGACGTGGTCGAGGTCCTGAACAAGGCTGGCTACGGCGTCGCCGCCGTGGCCGCCGACGACCCCGACGAGACCCACGGCGTCAACGACCGGGCCCAGCTGGCGGCGGCCGAGGCCGAGCTCCGCCGGCGCACCAACCTCGACTGGCTCAAGCGGGGCGTCACCATGGTCGACCCCGACCGCACCTACGTCGACACCACCGTCGACCTGGCCCGCGACGTCACCCTCTTCCCGGGCACGATCCTCCAGGGCCACACCGTCGTGGGCCAGGGCGCCGAGATCGGCCCCGACACCCGGCTGGTCGACTGCGTCGTCGGCGCCCGCAGCACCGTCGAGCAGACCACGGGCCGCGACGCCGAGATCGGCGCCGACGCCCACGTCGGGCCCTACGCCCACATCGCCCCCGGCGAGTCCGTCCCCGACGGCACCCAGACCGGGCCCTTCTACGCCCTCCCCACCCCTGACCCGGCCTGACCCCGCGGAGCCCGCCCCATGGAGACCGTCACCACCAAGCGCCTGCACCTGTTCAGCGGGTCGGCGCACCCGGAGCTGGCCGCGGCCATCGCCGGCCTCCTGGGCATCGAGCTGGGTGACCCGAACCTGCGGCGCTTCGCCAACGGCGAGATGCACTGCCGCTTCGGCGAGTCGATCCGGGGCGCCGACGTGTTCATCATCCAGTCCCACTCGGGTGAGCCGGGCTGGTCGGTCAACGACTCGCTGATGGAGCAGCTGATCATGATCGACGCCGCCAAGCGGGCGTCGGCCAAGCGCATCTCCGCCGTGTGCCCGTTCTACGGCTACGCTCGCCAGGACCGGAAGGCCGAGGGGCGCGAGCCGATCACGGCCAAGCTGGTGGCCGACATGCTCACCGCGGCCGGCGCCGACCGGGTCATCTCGGTCGACCTCCACTCGGGGCAGATCCAGGGCTTCTTCAACATGCCGGTCGACCACCTGACGGCCATGCCGATCCAGGTCGACTACCTCCGCCAGCACACCGACCCGTCGGAGCTGGTCATCGTCTCGCCCGACTCGGGCGGCGTGAAGGCGGCCAAGCGCTTCTCCCAGGAGGTCGACGCCGACCTGGCGTTCGTCAACAAGTTCCGGCCCAAGGGCACGATGAACGAGGCGGTGGCGGCCGACATCATCGGCAACGTCGACGGTCGCAGCTGCGTGCTGCTCGACGACATGATCGACTCGGCCGGCACGATCTGCGCCGCCGCCGACCTGCTGCGCGACCAGGGGGCCACCGACGTGTGGGCCATGACGACCCACGGCGTGCTGTCCGGCCCGGCCATCGACCGGATCAAGAACAGCTCGCTCACCAAGGTCGTCATCACCGACACGCTGCCGCTCCCGCCCGAGAAGCAGCTCGACCAGATCGAGGTCCTCTCGGTGGCCCCGCTCATCGGCAAGGCCATCGAGTCGGTGTTCGACGACACCTCGGTCAGCGAGATCTTCGGCGGCCGCAACCAGAGCTGACCCGCTCCCCTCTGCGAACTCGGGGGGTTTCGTGACCCTCCAGGGTCACGAAACCCCCCGAGTTCGATCAGAGGTTCAGGCTTTGGGTCGAGGGCCCGGTGGCCGGTACCGTTGTCGGCCCGACAAACCCTTGCGCTCCGGCGCGATCTCAGACGTAGGAGTCCCGATGGCCGAGATCACCCTCACCGCCACCACTGGCCGCACCCCCGGCACCCGCAGCTCCCGACGCCTCCGGGCCGAGGGCAAGGTCCCCGCCGTGGTCTACGGCCTGGGCCGTGACCCCGTCGCCGTCACCGTCGACTGGCGTGAGCTGCGCACCGCCCTCATCACCGACGCCGGCGTCAACGCCCTCATCGACCTCTCCATCGAGGGCGAGGGCGAGTCGCAGCTGGCGATCGTGAAGGACATGCAGCGCCACCCGATCAAGCGATCGGTCGACCACGTCGACTTCCTGCTGATCCGCCGCGACCAGGAGATCACCGTCGACGTGCCCCTCGTGGCCGAGGGCGAGGCCACCGACCTCGAGAACGACGGCGGCATGATCGAGACGCTGCTCAACAGCATCCCCATCAACGCCATGCCCGGCAGCATCCCCGACACGCTGACCTACGACATCTCGTCCATGGGCAT
>DATHEV010000729.1:0-3639 GCA_035318405.1 Iamia sp. | reverse complement strand
GGCAACGGTCGGGCCCGGATCGAGGGCGACACCCTGTGGGGCCTCGGCGCGGCCGACATGAAGAGCGGGCTGGCCGTGATGCTCGACCTGGCCCGCACGGTGCCCGAGCCGGGTGCCGACGTGACCTACGTGTTCTACGCCCGCGAGGAGGTGGCGGCCGAGCACAGCGGCCTGGGCGAGCTGGCGCGGGAGCGGCCCGACCTGTTGGCCGGCGACCTGGCCATCCTGGGCGAGGGCTCCCGGGCGGGCGTCGAGGCCGGCTGCCAGGGCACGCTGCGGATCGAGGTCCGTCTGGCCGGCATCCGGTCCCACTCGGCCCGGCCATGGATGGGCCGCAACGCGATCCACCGGCTCGGCCCGGTCCTCGACGCCGTGGCCGCCGTGCCCGAGCGCCGGCCGGTGCTGGCCGGCTGCGAGTTCCGCGAGGCGCTGCAAGCGGTGAAGGTCGAGGGGGGAGTGGCCGGCAACGTGGTGCCCGACCTGGCTGTCGTCACCCTCAACCACCGCTTCGCCCCGGACCGCACCGTCGACGAGGCCGTCGCCCACGTCCGGTCGGTGGTCGAGCCCTTCCTGGAGGACGGTGACCAGTTCGAGCTGGTCGACGCCGCCCCGGCCGCCGCCCCCGCCGTCGATCATCCCCGGCTGGCCCGGGTCATCGCCGACCACGGGATGGAGGTCCGGTCGAAGCTGGGCTGGACCGACGTGGCCCGCTTCTCGGCCCTCGGCGTGCCCGCCGTCAACATCGGTCCCGGCGACCCCACCCTGGCCCACACCGTCGACGAGCGGGTCGAGCGGGCGCCGCTGGAGGCCTGCCACGCCGCCCTCATCGCCCTCATCGGCTGACGGCGAGGCCCTGAGTCGCGGACGGCGAGCCCTCAGTCGTCGTCGAGGGCGGCGGGGATGTCGATGAGGCCGGCGCCGTAGCGGTCGTCGGGGCCGCGGGCGCCGAGGTCGGTCGCCGTGGCCACCAGCCGCTCGATGGCCTCCCGCGGGCTGAGGCCCGACGCCACCAGCAGGGCGATGGCCCCGCTGACGTGGGGCGCGGCCATCGACGTCCCCACCAGGCACCCGGTGGCATCGGTCTCGCCGCCGGGCACCGGCAGGTCGGAGCGGACGGCGTGATCGCCGTCGCACCCGTCGTCGGTCGGCGCCCGCTCGTCGCCGCCCGGGGCGGCCAGCGCCGTCGTCGCCGAGCCCGTCCCCCGGGCGTAGGGCGCCAGCGTCCGCCCCTGGTCGACGGCGGTGACGATCACGGCGGGGGACGGGATCACGTCGTCGCCGGCCCGTCCGCTGGGCCCGGCCGCCACCACGGCGACACCGGCGGCGTCGGCCTCGTCGATGGCCGCCACCAGCTCGTCCGATCCGTCGGCCGCCGCTCCCAGCGAGAGGTTGACCACGTCGGCCCCCTCGGCCACGGCCCAGCGGACACCGGCGGCGACGTCACCGGCCTGCCCGGTGGCCCCGCACGGGCGGCGCTCGCACCGCACCGGGACGAGCGCCCTGACGCTGAGCAGCCGGGCGTCGGGTGCCACCCCCGCCACGCCCCGGCCGTTGTCGGCGTCGGCCACGGCGATGCCGGCCACGTGGGTGCCGTGGCCGTCGGTGTCGGTGTCACCACCGGGCCGGCAGCGGTCGGGATCGCCGTCGGCCCCCACGCAGTCGATCGAGCCGACCAACCGGTCCCGCAGGTCGGGGTGGCGGGAGTCGACGCCGCTGTCGACCACGGCGATCACCACCCCCTCGCCGGTGGTGGTGGTCCAGGCCTCGGGGGCGCCGACGAGGGCCAGGTTCCACTGCTCGTCGGGCTGGCGGGCGGGGTCGGGCCCCTGGTCGTCGCGGCCGAGACCGCCGGTGACGCCGAGGACGGCCAGGGCCACGAAGACGCCGGCCACGAGGGCCACCACCAGGTTGCGCCGCGCCGAGGGTCCCCCTGCCATGGGGGCCAGTGTGTCGTCCGGCGCGGCTCGGGCGGGCGACGACGCCCGCGCGGGTGGTCAGACCCGCCGCATCACCGTGACGACCTTGCCGAAGATGGAGACGTCCTCGGGGTCGAACACCATGTCCTCGAGCCGCTCGTTCGCCGGGCGGAGCACGATCTTGGCGCCCTTGCGGAGGAAGGTCTTGACCGTCGCCTCGTCGCCGGGGATGCCGGCGATCACGATGTCGCCCCGCTCGGCGGTGGGCTGGGAGCGGGCCACGACGTAGTCGCCATCGAGGATGCCGGCGTCGATCATCGACTCGCCCCGGACCTTCAGCATGAACAGCTCGCCGTCGCCGGTGAGCTCCTCCGGCACCGGCATCGACTCGGTGATGTTCTCGGCCGCCAGGACATCGGTGCCGGCGGCGACATCGCCCACGATGGGCACGTGGCGGACGTGGCCCCGCTCGACCACGCCCCCCGACATCGAGTCGTACCGGACCTCGATGGCCCGCGGCTTGCTCGGGTCGCGCCGCAGATAGCCCCGCTTCTGGAGGGTGTTGAGGTGGTTGTGCACGGTCGAGGGGGACGTGAGACCAACCACCTCGCCGATCTCGCGAACCGACGGCGGGTAGCCCCGGTCGCGCATCGAGCTCTCGATGCAGTCGAGGATCTGGCGCTGCCGAGCGGTGAGCGGTGGTGTGGCCACGGGGGTCTCCTGTCGTCGGACCTGACATTGGCCCCGGGGGGCGAACGGATGTGCGCACCATAGCACCGCGCGAGGCCGCGGGGCGGACATCTGTTCCGCAGACAGATGTTCGTCCGAGGGGTTGACGTGGAACGCCTGTTCGGTCCATCGTGGGGGAACGGGCGTTCCCGACGCCCCTCCCGCCCCACCCCGTCAGCCGGCATCCCCGCCTCGCTGTCACACCCCCTGAGGATGATCTCCCCATGGCCGCAGTCCTCACCCCCGATCCGACCCCCCGCCACCTGCCCGCCGGTGCCCGCCGGCCGGTCCCGGCGGCCCGACCCCAGCTCCGGCTGATCCCGGGGGGCCGCTCGCCGACGGCCCTGGCCGCCACCTACCGGCGGCGCCGGATCGTCGCCGCCCTCGTCGTCCTCACCCTGCTGGTCGTCGTCGTCCAGCTGGCCCAGGCGCTGTCGGGGGTGGCGGCCGGCTGGGCGACCCCCACCCCGACGCCGATCGAGGGCCCCACCGTCGAGGTCGAGGCCGCCCCCGGCGACACCCTCTGGAGCCTGGCCCGCGAGGTCCACCCCGACGGCGACGTCCGCCCGGTGGTCGAGGCCATGGTCGCCGACCGGGGCACGCCCGCGGTCGAGGTGGGCGAGCAGGTCCGGGTCCCGCTCGCCGCCTGAGCCGCCCCGTTCCGGCCTGTGCCCGTCAGGGCGCGCCCGGTAGCGTCGACGAAGTGCGCTGCCCGGACTGCTCGGCCCCCGACGACAAGGTCGTCGACTCGCGGGCGTCCGACGACGGCACCGCCATCCGGCGCCGGCGAGAGTGCCTCAGCTGCGGGCACCGCTTCACCACCTTCGAGCGGGTCGACGAGGCCCCGCTGATCGTGGTCAAGACCACCGGTGAGCGCCAGCCCTTCGACCGGGACAAGGTCGTGGCCGGCGTGAAGGCGGCGGCCAAGAACCGGCCCGTCACCGCCGAGCAGGTCGACGCCCTGGCCACGGGGGTCGAGGACAGCCTGCGGCGT
>DATHEV010000728.1:0-6752 GCA_035318405.1 Iamia sp. | reverse complement strand
GGGCGACCGGAACGTCGTCGTCGACCTCCGGCTCCCGCCCCGCCGCAACCGGGCTCGGATCCTGGCCGCCGCCGTGGTCGTCGCCGTGCTGGCCGTCGGCCTGGGCGCCGTCGTGGCCCGCTCCGGCGACGACGGCGAGCCCGTCATCGCCGACTCCCCGGCCACCCCCACGGGCTGGTACCTGCCCGGCCCCGGCTGGGAGGTCGTCGGGGTCTCCGCCAGCGGCACCATGCGCCAGCCCGGGCTGGTGCGGGACGTCACCTTCACGCCGACCGACTCGGAGGTCGGCTTCCCGCAGGCGACGGCCCGGGTGCTGCGCACCACCGACCCGGCGGCGGTGATCGCCGAGCTGGTCCCGGCCGGGGGCTCGGTCATCACCCGCGGGACGGGAGCGGAGGGCCGCACGTACCGGGCCTCGCTGCTCGAGGGGGGGTCGGCCCCGTCGATCACCATGGCGGCCACGCGCGGTGACGACGTGCTGATCTTCGACGCCTGGGGGATGGAGCTCGACGAGGTCGTGGCCCTGGCCGATCGGTGGTGGACCACGGAACCGGGCGACATCCCCACGCCCGCGGGCCAGGCCCGATGGGGCGACACCACCTACGTCGACGTGGCCCCCGCGAGCGCCGAGGACGTCGTGGCGCACCGCCAGGCCGAGCCGGTGCCGATCGGCCTGGCCGTGAACGTCGAGGTCCGGAGCCCGGCCGGCGAGCAGACGGGCTATAGCCTCCAGGCGCCGACACCCGTGGTCCGTCCCACCGGTGCCGACGGGGTGCGCTCCGGGCTCCGGGAGGACGAGCTCCCCCGGGCGCTGCCCACCCCGCCGTCGGGCGGGGAGGCCTGGGTCTCCGGGTCCCTCGGCGAGGTGCTGGCCCTCCTGCCCGGGGCCCGCGTCGGCGTGTACGACGGCGGCGAGGAGGTGACCGCCGCCCTCGTCGAGTCGCTGCGGCCGGTCTCCGCCGCCACCTGGGCCGAGGCCATCCGAGCCGTGGAGGCCGACCCGGACCCCGCGCTGCTCTCCCCCACCCTCGCCGGGGCACCGGTGCCCGATCTGGACGAGAGCTCGGGCACGACGATGGCGGACGATGGGGCGGAGGCGGACGGAGGGACGGAACAGCCGAGCACCACCGTCGTCACCACCCCCCTCCCCGAGCTGTCACCGACGACGACGGCACCGGCGCCGGCCGACGGGACCGAGGCGGGGGGCGTGCGCGACGCCTTCGACGCGCTCGTCGATGACGCCGGCCCGGTCGTCCGGCCCGGAGCGTTCGCCGACGAGGTCACCGTCGGGTTCGTCGGCACCACCGACGCCGATGTCGTGCTGGGTGCCGACGACCTGCTCGACCCGGCGCGCTGGCGTCTCGAGCTGGGCGGACGATGGGCTCAGGTCGGTCCGGCCTCGGCCCTCGAGCGCCTGGCCGCGCACGAGGTGACCGCACAGCACCCCGCCCCGCCCGACCCGGGCTGTGCCGGCGCCACCCCGGGCCCGGTGGAGGACACCCTGTTCGCCTTCGTGCCCGCCGACATCGACAGCTGCCTGGACTGGTTCGCCGTGGTGGTGCGGGTCGACGACGAGGGGCGGATCACCGAGGTGCGGCTCCGGCTCTGGGAGCCGTGACAGTCAGTCGAGCGGGATGGTCGCCAGCGTCTCGTAGGTGGTGGTCGAGGGGCCACCGGCGGTGGGACCGCCCACCACCGTCCGCACCAGGGCGACCTCGCCGACGCCCCAGGTGGTGCCCGTCCCGGTCTTGACCGCCTGGCCCACCAGGTCGCCGTCGATCCCGCGGCGGCCCCCGCGGGCCAGGGTGACGTGGCCCTCGAAGGGGTCGGGCCGGGGCGGGTCGCCCAGACGGGAGGTGGCCAGGCGGACGAGCGTGGCCAGCGACCGCAGCCCCTCCACCCGCACCACGAGCACCGTCCCCAGGGTGCTGGTGACGTCGTCGAGGGTCGCCGGCCGGGCGCCCCGTCCGGGCAGCTCGGACCGGAGGGCCTCGACCACCGGTGCCGGGTCGGGCACCTCGCCCAGGAACCGCAGCGTGACGTGCCAGCTCTCCTCGGGCATCCAGCGCAGGCCCTCCCGTTCGGGACGGGGGACCGAGCGCAGGGCAGCCTGCACCTCAGGCGACGGCCAAGCCGCCACGAAGAGCCTCATGGCCCCACCCTGCCACGGAAAGCCCGCCTCGTCCTCGGCATCCAGGGGCATCCGACAGGAGAGATCCACATGGCGTCGACTGCCCCTCGGGAGGTGGTCGGTCAGGCCGGCGCGGCCAGGCGCGCACGGAGGAGGCCCAGGGCGGAGATCGTGGCGAACTGGCGGACCCGGGGACGGTCGCCGGGGAGCTGGAGCCGGACCGACGACACCTCGCCGTCGAGGTCGAGACCGACGAAGACGGTGCCGGGGCGCTCGCCGTCCTGCTCGTCGGGTCCGGCCACGCCGGTGAGGGCCAGACCGACGTCCGCCCCGAGGACCCGGCGGGCGCCGGTGGCCATGGCCTCGGCCGCCGCCGCCGACACGACCGGCCGCTCGGTCACGCCCAGGACGTCGTCCTTCACCTCGGTGGCGTAGGAGACGATCGATCCCCGGAAGACCTTGGAGGCACCGGGGATGTCGGTGATGCGGGACGAGACGAGGCCACCGGTGAGCGACTCGGCCAACCCGAGGGTCAGGCCCTGCGCGCCCAGCAGGGCGAGCACCACGCTCTCCATGGTGTCGTCGTCGGTGCCGAAGACCAGGTCGGGGTCGAGGATGGCCCGGACCTCGGCCTCCTCGGCGGCCAGGAGCGCGGTGACCGCCTCGTCGGTGTCGGCCTTGGCCGTCAGCCGGACCTTGAGCCCCTCGATGCCCGAGGCGAGGAAGGCGATGGTGACGGCGCCGGCAGCCTCGCCGGCGGCTGCGGCCCGGTCGAGGGCGGTGATGCGGTCGGCCAGCTGCTCGGCCAGGCCCGACTCGCTCTCGCCCCACGTGCGCAGGGTCCGGCTGCGGATGACGGCGGTGAGACCGGCCCGGCGCTGGAGGTCCGGGAGGATCGCCTTGGTGACGATCTCCATCATCTCGTAGGGCACGCCGGGCACGGCGTAGATGACCTTCTCGACCGGCTCGCCGTCGGGGCCGGGGCGGGTGAGCGGGCAGATCAGGCCGGGGGCGGTGCCGGGCTGGGGGTCGGCGATGGCCGTGGCCCCGATCGGCACCTCGGCCTGGCGGAGGTTGTTCATCGGCATCCGGCGCCCGCGGCCCCCGAACATGGCCTGGATGCGCTCGGCCACCTCGTCGTCGAGGTCGAGGTCGACGCCCATGACCCGGGCGAGGGCGTCACGGGTGATGTCGTCCTGGGTCGGGCCCAGCCCGCCGCAGACGATCACGGCGTCCGCCCGGTCGATCGCCTCGCCGATCACCTCGACCATCCGGCCGAGGTTGTCCCCGACCTTGGTCTGGCGGAGGGAGTCGATGCCGACCAGCGCCAGCTGCTCCCCGATCCAGGACGAGTTGGTGTCGGTGATCTGCCCCAGGAGGAGCTCGGTCCCGACGGCGACGACTTCGCAGCGCACGGCGGCACCGTACCGGGATCACCCGACGCTGAGCGCCACCGTGACGGGCCGGTGGTCGGACACCCCGGCGTCGCCCACCTTGGCGCCCCGCCCGACGACGCCCGGGCCGACCAGGACGTGGTCGATCGTCCGCCGGCCGAGGGTCGGCACGTCGGGGTCGGTGGCCGCGGCGAGGGCGGCGTGCGAGGTGGCCAGGGTGGCGGCGACGTCGGCCGGCTCCTGGTTGAGGTCGCCGGCCACCACCACGGGGCCGCGGACCGCGGCGGCGAGGGCGAGCACGGCACGGGTCTGCTCGTCGCGCACGGCGGCCTTGGACCTGGTGGCCAGGTGGGTGGCGATCACGGTGGACCCCTGGCCGGCCAGGGTGGTGCGGGCGACGAGGGCGATGCGCCGCTCGCCCGCCCCCGGCAGGTCCTCCACCCGCACGTCGTGCAGCGGGGTGCGGGACAGCACGGCGACCCCGAAGGCGCTGGCGCGGTCGGCGTAGAACGCCTCGTCGAAGCCGGGTCGGACGCGAGCCCGCTCGACCAGCGCGGCCATGGCCTCGGCGGTGAGGGCCGTTCCGAAGGTGGCGTGGTACTCGAGGTCGTGGTCGCGGCGGAGGGCGTCGACGATGACCGGCAGGTCGGGCTCGTGGAGCTCCTGGAGGGCGACGACGTCGGGCCGCTCGGCGGCGATGGTGGCGGCCACCCGGTCGAGCGTCGTGCTCCGCGCCCCGCGGTCGCCCCGGGCACCACGGCCGATGTTGTAGGTGGTCAGCCGCACCCCGGCCGGGAGGACCTCGGGGGGCAGGATGCCGCGGGTGCGGAGCCAGGCCCGCAGCAGCCAGAGGATGCGGCGCAGGGAGGTCATGGGTGACTAGGCCTTGTGGACCTTGGCGTGGACGGCCTCGGCCACCTTGTCGGGCAGCCACGAGAGGGCCTTCAGGTCCTCGACCGCGGCGGCCTGCACGGCCCGGGTGCCACCCATCTCCTTGATCAGCCGCTTCTTCCGGGTCTCGCCCAGGCCCGGGATGTCGTCGAGCACCGACTTGGTCATCCGCTTGTCGCGCAGCTCGCGGTGGAACGTGATGGCGAACCGGTGGGACTCGTCGCGGATGCGCTGGAGCAGGTAGAGCGCCTCGGACTGCCGGGGCAGCCGGACGGGGTCGGCCTGGCCCGGCAGGTAGACCTCCTCGAACCGCTTGGCCAGCGAGGCAGTGGGGATCTCCTCGTCGAGGCCCAGCTCCTGGAGCACCCGGGTGGCGACGCTCAGCTGGCCCTTGCCCCCGTCGACCAGCAGGAGCTGGGGCGGGTACGAGAAGCGGCCCTCCCGCTCGCTCACGGGCTTCTGCCGCTCGACCAGGTAGGCGGTGAGGCGGCGGGTGAGGACCTCCTCCATGGCGGCGAAGTCGTCGTTGCCGGGGACGGTCTTGATCTTGAACCGCCGGTACTCGGACTTCTTGGGGAGGCCGTCCTCGAGCACCACCATCGAGCCGACGTAGTCGGTGCCCTGGAGGTGGCTCATGTCGTAGCACTCGATCCGCAGCGGCGAGACCGGCAGCTGGAGTGCCTCCTGGAGCTCGTTGAGCGCCTTGGCCCGGCTGTTGTGGTCGCTGGCCCGCTTGAGCCGGTGCCGCACCAGCTCCTCGGTGGCGTTGCGGGTGACCGTCTCGGCCAGGACGCGCTTGGGGCCGCGCTGGGCGGTGCGGATCGTGACCCGGCTGCCCCGCTGCTCCTCGAGGAAGTCCTCGTAGAGCTCGAGGTCGTCGGGATCGTCGGGCACCAGCACGGTCTTGGGGAAGCCCATCGGCGGCTCGTCCTGGTAGAGCTCGCCCAGGATGCGGCCGATGAGCTCGCCCTCGGCCAGGTCCTCGACCTTGTCGATGATGAAGCCCTTGCGGCCCAGCACCCGACCCTTGCGGACGAAGAAGACCTGGACGGCCGCCTCGAGCTCGTCCTCGGAGATCCCGATGACGTCGAGATCCTCGCCCTTCTCGACCACCATCTGCTGGCGCTCGATGGCCTTGCGCACGGCCGTGAGCCGGTCGCGCAGCCGGGCCGCCCGCTCGAACTCCAGGTCGGCGGCGGCGGCCTGCATGTCCTTCTCCAGCCGGCGGACCACGTCGTCGGTGTCGCCCGACAGGAAGCTCAGGAGCTCCTCGACGAACCCGTCGTACTCGAACTTCTCGACCTCGCCCACGCACGGCCCGGAGCACTTCTCGATGTGGAACTGGAGGCAGGGCCGGCCCAGCTTCTCGTGGCTCTGGAACTTGTTGTCCGAGCAGGTCCGCAGCGGGAACGTGCGCAGCAGCAGGTCGAGCGTGTCGCGGATGGCGTAGGCGTGGGCGTAGGGGCCGAAGTAGCGGACGCCCTTGCGGCGCTTGCCCCGCATCACCATGGGGCGGGGCCACTGGTCGCCGACGGTGACGGCCAGGAAGGGGTAGCTCTTGTCGTCGACCAGCCGGACGTTGAAGCGGGGCCGGTGCTGCTTGATCAGCGAGTACTCCAGCATGAAGGCCTCGACGTCGTTGGCCACCTGGATCCACTCGACGGTCTCGGCCGACGCCACCATCTGCGCCGTCCGCGCGTGCATGTTGCGGGGGTTCTGGAAGTAGTTCGACAGCCGCTGGCGGAGGCTCTTGGCCTTGCCGACGTAGATCACCCGGCCGTGGGCGTCCTTGAACTGGTACGAGCCAGGAGCATCGGGGATCGTGCCGGTCGGCGGACGTTGGACCACCCCCCATCTCTACCGGATGGGTACGACAGTCAGGCGCCCGGGGGCGGGCCTAGCAGTGGACGGTGACCTCGTTGCTGATCGGCACGTAGCTGTCCCCACCCCACGCCTCCAGCACGACCGTGTAGGTCCCGGCCGAGAAGTAGCGGTACCGCGTCTCGCCGAGGGCGTTGCGCCCGAGGACGGAGAAGCCGTCCTCGTCGGAGAACGACCAGGTCAGGTTGTCCGGTTCGGGGTCGGTCGTGGAGCGGATGACCCCGCAGCCGTCGGTGTGGACCGTCAGCGTGTGCGTCAACGACCCCGCGGCCGGAGCGTCGGTCTCCGGCGGCTGCGGCGAGAGGTCGATGTCGGGGAGGTCGTCGTCGTCGGGGAGGTCGCTGTCCGAGCGCGGTGGGAGGTCGGGGCCGGCGGGGTCCACCTCGGTCGTGGTGGCGGACGCCGTGCGGTCGACCGCGGGCGTCGACGGGGGCTCCGCCGACCATCGACCCACG
>DATHEV010000727.1:0-3160 GCA_035318405.1 Iamia sp. | reverse complement strand
CGTCGCCCCCCTGCTGCTGGACGAGGGCGCGCACCGCTCGGATCGACTGGCGCTCGCGGGCGGCGGCGGCCTGCTCGGCGGTGCGGACGTGGTGGCTCCGGACCGCCTCGGACACCTCGGCCAGGTAGCGGACCTTGGCCGGCGGGACGATGGCGGTGTCGGCCGAGCTGACCTTGACCTCGACGGGGCTGAGCGCGCCTCCGCCCGCCGGGAGGACGAGCCCGTGGTCGACGAGGCGCCGGCCCAGCTCCTGGTAGAGGGCGGTGACGCCGTCGTCGTTGAAGCGGCTGGCGACGGTGCCGTACACGGGCATGTCGCCGGGCTTGGACCCGAAGGCCTCGGTGTTGCGGACCATCTGCCGGCCCACGTCCCGCAGGGCGTCCTCGCCGCCCCGCCGGTCGAACTTGTTGATGGCGACGACGTCGGCGAAGTCGAGCATGTCGATCTTCTCCAGCTGGCTGGCCGCCCCGAACTCGGGGGTCATCACGTAGAGGGCGAGGTCGCTGTGGTCGACGATGGCGGCGTCGCCCTGGCCGATGCCGGGCGTCTCGATCAGGACCACGTCGGCCCCCCACGCCTTGGTGGCGGCGACGATGTCGTCGAGGGCCTCGGGCACCACGGACCCGGCGGAGCGCGTCGCCAGGCTGCGGAAGTACACCGATGCCGGGTCGATCGAGTTCATGCGGATGCGATCGCCGAGGAGGGCACCGCCGCCCTTGCGCCGGGTGGGGTCGATGGCGATGACGGCGATGCGGAGCTTGTCCTCGTGGTCGAGGCGGAAGCGGCGGACCAGCTCGTCGGTGAGGCTCGACTTGCCCGACCCGCCGGTGCCGGTGATGCCGAGCACGGGCACGGCCCGGCTGTCGGCGGCGGCGCGGATCTCGGCCGTCAGGGTCGAGGGGAGGGTGTCGCCCTCCAGGCAGGTGATCACCCGGGCCAGGGCGGCGCCGTCCCCGGCCAGCAGGGCGTCGAGGTTGCTCGGCGGCGCGGCGGCCAGGTCGACGTCGGCCTCGCGCACGAGGTGGTTGATCATGGCCGGCAGGCCCAGGGCCTGGCCGTCGTGCGGCGAGAAGATGCGGCTGATGCCGTAGGCCTGGAGCTGGGCGATCTCGTCCTCGACGATGGTGCCACCGCCCCCGCCGAACACCTTCACGTGGCCGGCGCCCCGCTCCCGCAGCAGGTCGTAGAGGTACTGGAAGTACTCGACGTGGCCGCCCTGGTACGAGCTGACGGCGACGCCCTGCACGTCCTCCTGCACGGCGGCGGTGACCACCTCGTCGACCGAGCGGTTGTGGCCCAGGTGGATGACCTCGGCGCCCTGGCTCTGGAGGATCCGCCGCATGATGTTGATCGACGCGTCGTGCCCGTCGAACAGGCTGGCGGCGGTGACGAACCGCACCGGGTGGACCGGTCGGTGCAGGTCGGGCGTGCTCATGGGGCCAGTTTACTTGGACGTCCAACTACCTGTCGAGGGCGCGCCCGCCGGTCCCGGCCTCACGGGGTGACCGACCCGGCCGATGGGGCGCGGTGACGCTGGAGATCCGGGACCTCGAATCTGTGAAGTACCGGAGCACCGGCATCGTGCTCCGGCTGTCGTTGACCAGGGCACCGAGCGAGCTGGAGATCGAGCTGATCCAGGGCTGGCCCGTCATCCAGGGCACCGACCGACCCCTGCTCGTCGAGGGCCGCGACCTGGTCGTCGAGGTTCCCGGCGCCGATGCCGCCACGACCTGCGTCGCCTGGCTCATGGGCGAGGAGGGTCTCGCCGCCATGGGCGCCCAGGCCGCCGTCGTCGAGGACGCCAGCGAGCGGTTGTTCTCCGAAGTCCAGGCCCTGATCCACCGCCGCTACGACGCCGTGTCGGCGGGCTGACCCCCATCGCTCACGGTCCATCCCGGGCGGCCGATGGGTCGGGGTGGATGCCACGACCCCTGCCACACCGCTGATCACGGCCGGCCTGCTGCGGGCCTTCCTCACTGACTCGGTGCCGGACGAGACCGCCATCGTCGTCGAGCGCGCCAGCGCCGACCGTGGCGCGACGACCGAGCCGGTCACCGCCGTCGCCTTCGCCATGCGCGGCGAGGGCGTCTTCTCCCTCGTCCTCCGCACCGGCTGATCGGGCTAGGCCCGCAGCCGGGCCAGGAGGGTGAAGAGGGTGGCGGCCTCGGCCTCGGTCAGGTCCAGCTCGGCGAACAGCTCGGTGTTGAGCCGGACGGCGGCGTCGGCGGCCACGGCCCGCCCCTCGTCGGTGAGGACCGCCAGGGTCGCCCGCCCGTCGGTGGGGTGAGCCTCGCGCCGGACGAAGCCCTGGCGCTCGAGCCGGTCCACGGCGCTGGTGACGCTGGCCGGGTGGACCTGGAGCCGGGAGCCCAGCTTGCCCATGGGCAGGCACCCCTCCCGGGTGAACGAGAGCAGGGTCAGCACCTCGAAGCGGGCGAACGTCAGGCCGAAGGTGCCGAGCACGGCGTCGGCCCGGGCCAGCAGCACCTGCTGGGCCCGCATGATCGAGGTGACCACGCCCATGCCCGGGGCGGCGTCGCCCCAGCCGTGGGCCCGCCACTGCCGGTCGGCCTCCTCGATGGGGTCGAAGGGGAGGTCACCGGCCACCACGGCACGGTAGCCAGGCCGCTCGACCGACCGGTTCCCTGTGCGGGTTCCTACCTGTACGGCAGGCTTCCGCACACGGAACGGCGCTCAGCGCTCGGTGTAGACGACGATGGTGGCGTCGGTGCCGGATCGGAGCGATACGCCCCCGTCGTCCTCGAAGCGGACGCCGGAGTCGGTCAGGTCGTCCTCCACGACCGCCACGCCACCGCCGGAGCTCGCCGACGGCACCGGCTCGGCCTCCACCTCGGCGCCCCCGTGATCGGGTGCCCCCGCGGGCGGCGCAGGCAGCTCGGTGCCGGCGGGCAGGCTCACCGACAGGCCGACCAGGCCGTGGGCGCCCCCGTCCTGGCTGTGGCCGAAGCCCACGACGACGTCCGCGGTCTCCTCGCCCGCGGGGGCGAAGACGACGCCCGCGCCCTGCCCGTCGACCGGGCGGATCACCTCGAGGGCTCTGCGCTCGGCGGTGAAGCCGGCCTCGCGGAGGTCGGCCACGACGGTGTCGGGATCGGCGTCGATGTCGGCGATCCGCACCGTGGTCCACTCGCCGTCGACC
>DATHEV010000726.1:0-2079 GCA_035318405.1 Iamia sp. | reverse complement strand
CGGGCGCCGGTCCCGGGCCGAGGTGCGGGCCCTCGACTGGGACCCGATCCCACCGCCCGACCTGGCCCCGCTCTTCGTCTTCGACCCCCGCCCGACCCCGCTCCGCGAGAGCTGACACGGACGAGGCGGCGGCGGCGGACCGGGAACTGCGAAGGTGGACGGGTGGCCGTCGGTCGCTTCGCCCCCAGCCCCAGCGGCCCCCTCCACCTCGGCAACCTGCGCACCGCCCTGCTGGCGTGGTGGGCGGCGCGGGGCGACGGCAGCCCGTTCCTGCTGCGGATCGAGGACCTCGACCCGTCGTCGCGGCCCGAGCACGAGGCCGGCCAGCTCGCCGACCTGCGGGCCCTCGGTCTCGACTGGGACGGCCCGCCCGTCCGCCAGTCCGAGCGGCGTGCCCTCTACGAGGACGCCCTGGCCCGGCTGGTCGGGGCGGGCCTGACCTACCCCTGCTACTGCACCCGGCGCGAGATCCGGGAGGCCGTCCGTGCCCCCCACGAGCCGCCCGACGCCTACCCGGGCACCTGCCGCCACCTCACCGCCGCCGAGCGCCGGGCGCGGAAGGCCGACGGTCGCCCCCCGGCCCTGCGGCTGCGGAGCACGGGCGAGGAGGTCGCCGCCACCGACGCCCTCCACGGCCCGGTGCACGGGGTGGTCGACGACGTCGTGCTCCGCCGCAACGACGGCCTGCCCGCCTACAACCTGGCGGTGGTGGTGGACGACGCCGCCCAGGGGGTCGAGGAGGTGGTGCGGGGCGACGACCTGCTCCCGTCGACGCCTCGTCAGGCCCACCTGGCCCGGGTGCTGGGCCTGCCCGTCCCCGCCTACCTGCACGTGCCCCTCGTGCTCGGCCCCGACGGGGCCCGTCTGGCCAAGCGCCACGGCGCCGTCACCCTGGCCGACGCCACCGCCGCCGGGGTGGCGCCCGCCCTGGTGCGCGCCCGTCTGGCCGCGTCGCTGGACCGGCCCGACCCCGGCGCCTCCCCTCCGCCCCTCGACCGCACCGCCCTCCCGACGGCGGCCACGGTCTGGGACGGCAGCTGGATCCGTCCCGGCCGCGCCTGACGGCACGCCCCCACCCGCTTCTGTCAATCCCCGTGCACCGTGGCGGGACACGGGGATTGACAGAACCGCCGAGGGCGAGGCCCGCCGGCGCGACACCGTCGGTAGCCTCCCCGGGGTGGGCGACCCCGATCACGCCCCTGGCCCCGACCCGGCGCCCGCCGTCCCGCAGGGGGGCGCGCCCCCGGTCCGCCGCCGCCGACGGACCCGCCTGGTCGTCGTCGGCGTCGTCGTCCTGATCGCCGTCGCCGTGGGCGTCGCGGTGGCGGCGGACGAGCCCGACCAGGTCGCCACGACCGTGGCCGCCGCCCGCGCCGAGGTCCCCGGGGCCGAGCTCGAGGGCTCGTGGGCCACGACCACGACCTCCACCACCACCACCACGACGATGCCGGCCGCTCCGGCCGAGGACGGCCTGGCCATCGCCCCGCCGCTCCCCCGGCCGTGGCCCGACAGCTTCCTCGTCGCCGACGCCACCGGCCCCGGCGTGCCCCTCTTCTCGAAGCCCGGCGTGGCGGTCCCCAGCGGCCGGGTCATGGAGAACCCCAGCTGGGAGGGGCTGGCGCTCAGCTTCCTGGTGCGGGAGCGGACGACGGAGTGGCTCCACGTCCAGCTCATGTCCCGCCCCAACTCGGCGCTCGCCTGGATCAAGCGGTCCGACGTGACCCTCCGGCGGGTCCAGAACCACATCGTGATCGAGCGGGAGGCCCGCCGGATCACCGTGTTCCACGGCGAGGAGCAGATCTACCAGGCGTCGGTCGCCACCGGGAAGGCCGAGTCGCCCACGCCGCTCGGCACCTTCTTCGTCGACGGCGTGATCCGGCTCTCGCCCCCGCACAAGGCCTACGGCACGGGCCAGCTCAGCTTCACCGGCTTCTCCGAGGTGTACGAGAGCTTCGGCGGCGGGATCGGCCAGGTCGCCATGCACGGCACCCAGAACCCGGCCCTCATCGGCACCCCCGCGAGCCACGGGTGCGTGCGCATGCGCAACGAGGACATCGAGAAGCTGTATCCGATGGTCCC
>DATHEV010000725.1:0-3903 GCA_035318405.1 Iamia sp. | reverse complement strand
GAAGAACTACCGCAGCGTCACCGACATCATCGTCGACGTGCAGGGCTACTACGTCCGACCGATGTACGCCCTGATCAACGCCGACGGCAGCCTGCACGCGCACAGCGGGCTGACCTCCGTCACCAAGACGGGGACGGGCGGCTACCGGCTGCTCTTCCCGGCCAACACCAACTCGTGCACCCGGGTGGTGACGGTGGGCCGGCACAAGGTCTCGGAGGCGGGCTCGTCCGGCTTCGGCAGCGCCCACGTCGTCGACTTGCCGACCAACCCCATCCAGGTCGAGACCTACAACACCGCCGGCACCCTGGCCGACCGCGCCTTCATGCTCGAGATCACCTGCTGAGCGTCTCGGTCTCCTCCGCCGGGGCGTCCTCATCGTCCTCGATGAGCTTGACGACGTCGCCCCGGCGGACCGAGGCGGGCCGGCCGTCGCGCAGGTCGATGACGGTGTCGGAGACGAGGTCCTCGGTGTCGGCCGCCCGCCGGCGGATGTCGCCGGGCCAGGCGAAGGTGCCGACCAGCAGGAACAGCAGGCAGGCGCTGAGGGCGCTGCGGCTGCCGGCGGTGATGTCGCCCCGCTCGTGGGCGATGGTGATGATGTTGAGCACGCAGTGGGCCACGGCCATGGGCACGATGGCCCGCGACCGGGCGACCACCAGGGCGCTGATGATGGCGAAGGCCACGTAGGTGGTGAGGTTGGCGGCGTTGGCCACCTGCTGCTGGTGACCGGGGAGCAGGACCCACCAGGTGCCCGCGGCCAGGTAGCCCACGACCCGGGCCGCGGTGGCCGGCACCCGCAGGACCATCAGGCCGGTGGCGGCGACGACGGGGACGGCGAAGCGGTACACCATCTCCTCGTTGGCGGCGGCGACCAGCAGGGCGCCCACGTCGACCAGGTCGCCGGTGCGGGAGAACAGGGCGCCTCCGAGGCCGAGGCCGGCGACCATGGCGATCCAGAACGGCACCAGCCGGTCGCGGTCGCGGGCCTCGCCGACGGACCGGGCGCCGAGGAAGACCAGCAGCAGCACCGAGGGCACGACCGACGCCGACAGGGTGAACGAGCCGACCCCCACGTCGACGGTGGCCAGCAGCGACCCCATCTCCACGACCATGGTGATGGTGGCCAGGGCCAGGACGAGCATGCGCCCGGTGCGGGAGAGCACGAGCGAGGGGGCCGGCCGGCCGCCCGGGCGGCGGTGACGGGTGGTGGCCCCGGTGGCGGTGGCCTTGGACAGCTCGCTCACCGGGACGCCCCGACGGGAGCGAGGGCCGGAGCGGGGGTGGCGGCCGGGAGGGTGGTGCCCTCGGCGGCGAGGGTGGCGTGCAGGGCGGCCACCGCCACCTCGATCTGGTCGTCGTCGGGCGGCTGGGTGGTGAGCGTCTGGAGCCAGGAGCCCGGCGCCATCAGGACCCGGCCGACGAGCGAGTGGCGGCGGAGGCCGGCCATCCGGATCACCTCGTAGGCGACGCCGGCGATGATGGGCAGGCCGAGGATCCGGCTGGCGACCAGGACGGGCCAGCTGACCTCGCCCACGAGGATGTGGGCCACCAGCGACACCAGCACGACGATGAGGAGGAAGGCGGTGCCGCAGCGGGGGTGGCGGCGGTCGAAGGTGCGGATCGTCTCCGGCGTCAGGGCGACGCCGTGCTCGAAGGCGTGGATCGTCATGTGCTCGGCCCCGTGGTACGAGAAGGTCCGCTTGACCTCCTTGTTGAGCGACAGCAGCGCCATGTAGCCGACGAGGATGCCGAGGCGGATGCCGCTCTCGACGGCGTTGAACAGCCAGCGACCCTCGATGCCGAGGGCCTTGGGCAGCACCGCCGGCAGCACGCCGAGGACGCCGACGGCGAGGACGGCGGCCAGGAGCGTGGTGAGGGCGAGGCCCCCCTTCGAGTAGCCCTGGCCGTCCTCGGTGCCGCGCTCCTTGGCGCCCCAGATCATGGCCCGGGTGCCGAGGTTGACCGACTCCCACAGGGCGACCGGCCCCCGCAGCAGGGGGATGCGACGGACGCCGGCGCCGTCGTCGGGCAGCGGCGCCCCGGTGGTGGCGATGGTGCCGTCGGCCCGGCGCACGGCCGCGCCCCACGCCCCGGCCCGGCGCATCATCACGCCCTCGATGAGGGCCTGCCCGCCGATCGGCCCGACGTCGTCGAGGAGCTGCGGGGTGGGCTGCGTCGAAGGCGTCTCGGCCACTGCGGTGTCTCTTCCCGTCCCGTCACCACCGCTCGTGGCGACTCCGTGGCGAGACCATACTGTCAGTGGTCGGCCGTGTCTAGGCCATATGGCCCATATCCGGTCACGCAGCGTGGCGTGGGACGGGAAACGCCCGGCCCGCGCTACGCCCTGTGGTCGGATGCCGGGGCCCCGACGCCCGGTTCGAGGGGTCAGGCGTCGCCGGCCGGGGCGGTGATCTGGGGGACGTGGACCGAGGCGGCGTCGGCCTTCTCGCCCTGCTCGAGCGCATCGACGAGGTGCATGGCGATGTCGGCGACCTTGACGTCGTCGTCCTTGCCGAGGCCCTTCACGCCGTCGTCGATCATGATGTAGCAGAAGGGGCAGGCGGTGGCGATGCGGCTGGCGCCGGTCTCGACGAGCTCCTCGGAGCGGGCGTCGTTGACCTTGGTGCCGATCGTCTCCTCCATGAACATGCGGGCGCCGCCGGCGCCGCAGCACATCCCCTTGGTGCCGTTGCGGGGCGCCTCGACCACCTCGACGCCACCGAGCCGGCCGATGACCTGGCGGGGTGCCATGTAGATGTCGTTGTGGCGACCGAGGTAGCAGGAGTCGTGGTACACGATCCGGTCGTCGAGCTGGGCCCGGCTGAGGTCGAGCTGGCCCCCCTCGACGAGCTTCTCCAGCAGCTTCGAGTGGTGCATCACCTCGTAGTTGCCACCCAGCTGCGGGTACTCGTTCATCAGCGTGTTGAAGCAGTGGGGGCACTGCGTGATGATCTTCTTCACGCCCATGCCGTCGAGGGTCTCGATGTTCTGCATGGCCAGCATCTGGAAGATGTACTCGTTGCCCGAGCGGCGGGCGGGGTCGCCGGTGCAGTTCTCGGCCGGGCCGAGGACGGCGAAGTCGATGCCGGCTCGCTGGAGCAGCTTGGCCATCGACTGGGTGACCTTCTGGTTCTTGTCGTCGAACGACCCGGCGCAGCCGACCCAGTAGAGGTACTCGTGCTCGAAGGCCTCGGTGCCGTCGACGACCACGACGGCGTCGCCCAGCTTGTCGGCCCACTTGAGGCGCTCGGTGGCGCTCATGCCCCATGGGTTGCCGGCGCTCTCCATCGAGCCCCAGGCCTTGGTGAGCTCCGTGGGAGCCTTGTCCGGCTCCATCAGCGCCAGGTAGCGCCGCATGTCGAGGATCTTGTCGAGGATCTCGATGTTGACGGGGCAGATCTCGTCGCACGCCTTGCACGACGTGCAGGCCCAGACCTCCTCGGGGGTGATCCGCTCGAAGAGCGAGTCCGAGGAGATGGTGATGTCGCCGTCGAGGCTGATGGGCGGGGAGACGTGGGGGCTGCCCGTGGCCGCCATGACCTCGCCCGTCTTGAGGACGATCTCGCGGGGGTCGAGCGGCTTGCCGGTGGCGTGGGCCGGGCACACGGAGGTGCAACGGCCGCACATGGTGCAGGCGTCGGTGTCGAGCAGCTGCTTCCAGGTGAAGTCCTCGACGGTGGAGGCGCCGAAGGTCTCGAGCTCGGTCTCCATCAGGTTGGGCATCGGCTTCATGGCGCCCTTGGGGCGGGCCTTGTCCCGCAGGTACATGTTCAGCGGCGAGGTGAACATGTGCCGGAGCATCGTCACCGGCAGGATCAGCAGGAAGGCCATGAAGCAGGCCACGTGGACCAGCCAGATGGCCTGGTGCCAGCCGGCCAGGGTGGTCCAGTCGTCGACCAGCTT
>DATHEV010000724.1:0-3441 GCA_035318405.1 Iamia sp. | reverse complement strand
GACGGATCTGATGGACCGTCCGGCCCGCCAGCTCTCGGGCGGCGAGCGCCGACGCCTCCACACCGCCATGGCCATGGTCCACCGGCCGCCGCTGCTGATGCTCGACGAGCCGACCACCGGCGTCGACATCGCCACCCGGTCCCGGCTCCTCGCCGCCATCTCCCGGATGGCCCGCGACGAGGGCTGCGCCGTCCTCTACTCGACCCACTACCTGCCCGAGGTCGAGGAGCTGGGGGCCACGGTGGCCATCCTCGACGGCGGGCGCATCCGGGCCCGCGGCAGCCTGGCGTCCCTGATCGCCCGGCACAGCCTGGGCGTGGTCGAGCTGACCTTCGACGGCCACGCCCCCGCGCTCGTCGCCCCCGACGGGATCGGCGTCGAGGTCGACGGCTCGGTGGCCCGGGCCGAGACCGACGCCCACCCCGGCCCGCTGGCCGCCCGGCTCGTCGGGGGCCTCGGCGCCGACGCCGAGCGCCTGGTGAGCGTGGACCTGACCCCGCCCAGCCTGGAGACGGTCTTCCTCGCCGTCACCGGCCGCGCCTACGCCTCCGATGCATCCGAGTCCGAGTCCCAGGAAGAGCCCGACCCCGCCGAGACCGTCCAGGAGGCGTCGTGAGCGTGGCGACGAGCGACCGACCCGGGGCGAGGCGCATCGCCGCCATCGCCCGGCACGACCTGAGGATCCTGCGGGGCGACCCGGCCTTCCTCGTGATCTTCACCGTGATGCCGCTGGCGTTCATGGCCTTCAGCGCCCGGGCGTCGGGGGCGGCGCTGGAGGTCTACCTGCCGGGGTCCGACGTCGAGGGCGCCGCCTTCATCGTCCCCGGCGCCGCCGTGCTGTTCAGCGGATTCCTCGTCGGCAACGTCGGCTTCGGGGTGTTCCGCGAGCACGGGTGGGGCACCTGGGAGCGGCTCCGCGCCTCGCCCCTGTCCACCATCGAGCTGATCCTGGGCAAGAGCGTGGTGCCGATCATCTGCCTCGCCATCCAGCTCACCTCGCTGCTCGGCGGCGGAGCCCTCCTCTTCGGGCTGGAGATGAGGGGCTCGTGGCTGGCCTTCGTCACCGTGGCCGTGGCGCTGGGCCTGATGGAGCTGTCCCTCGGGTTCATGCTCCTGGCGGTCTGCCGCTCGGTCATCCAGCTCAACGCCCTGTCCAACGCCGGCGCCATGCTGATCGGTGGCATCGGCGGGGCTGTCTCACCAGTGGAGACGCTGCCGGGGTGGGCGCAGGCGATCGCCCCCGCCACGCCGGCCTACTGGGCCATGCGGGGGTTCCGGTCGGTGACCATCGAGGGCGGCGGCTTCTCCGAGGTCGCCCTGCCGATGGCCGTGCTCGCCGGGTTCACCGTCGTCTTCGCCGTCGTCGCCGTCCTGCGCTTCGAGGTCGAGGACTCCAAGGTCGCCTGGGCCTGACACGTGGGCGCCACCGCGGGCAGGGTGGTCGGGTGGCCCGGCCGTCCCTGCTCTACCTGACCGATCCCGAGTACCCGGCCGGGGGGCGGCGGCGCTACGGCGACGAGGACCAGTGGCTGTCGGCGCGGCTGCGGGACCGCTTCACCGTCGCCCTGGCCCACCCGGTCGACGCCGTCGCCCTGATGGACGGCTTCGACGCCGTCGTGGTGCGCAACACCGGTCCGGTGGTCGGGCACCTCGCCGCCTACCGGGCCTTCCGGGCCGAGGTCGCGGCCAGGGGGACCCGGATCTTCACCGACCTCGGGGCCAGGGGCGACGCCCGCGGCAAGCAGTACCTGCTCGACCTGAGCGCCGCTGGCTGGCCGGTGATCCCGACGGTCGCCCGCGCCGAGGACCTCGACCGGTTGCCGCCCGCCGACGCCTACGTCACCAAGCCGATCCTGGGCTCCGACTCGGTGGGCCTGGAGGTGGTGGCGCCCGCCGCCCTGGCCACGCTCGACCTCGACGGGACGACCCTCGTCCAGCCCCGGGTGGCGATGGCCTACGAGGTGTCGTTCACCTTCGTCGACCGCACCTTCCACTACGCCCACCATGCTCCCGACCCCGAGCGCCGGTGGGAGCTGGTGCCCTACGAGCCGACGCCGGCCGACCTGGAGGTGGCCCAGCGGTTCGTCGACTGGAACGGCGTCGACCACGGCATCCAGCGGATCGACTGCTGCCGCACCGACACGGGCGAGCTCCTGCTGGTGGAGGTCGAGGATCTCAACCCCTACCTCTCCCTCGACCGTGTCCCGCCGGCCGTCCGCGACCGCTTCGTCGCCGCTGTCGTTGCCTCCCTGGAGGTCCTGGTCGCCGGCTGAGGGCCCACCCACCCGGCCACCGAGGGCGGGCGGAACGTCGGGTCCCAGACGGCCCGGCGGACGAACGGCTCGGGGCCGCCCGCATCGGCCACGTCGGTCGCCAGCCGGGCCAGCTCGGCCTCTCGTTCGGCGGCCCACTGGTCGGCCCCGGCCCACCAGCTCCGGGCCTCCTCGTCGAGGGCCCGGCGCAGGCGGGCGCGCCCGACCGTCAGCACGACCCGGCCGAGGCCCCGGCCTCGCAGCGTCAGGTGACCGTGGCCCTCCCACCGGGGCCCGCGTGCGGCAACGGCGGCCTGCGCGCGCAGGCGGAACCTGCTGGTCCGCATCGAGATGGCGAGCAGGTCGCCGCCCCGGTCGAGGGTGTCTCCGTCGACGGTCGCGTGCAGACGGGCGCCCGATCCGAGCAGCCCGGCCGCACAGCCCGAGCGGTCCTGGTCCCGCTGGATGGCAGGGAGGTCGGCCCGCGCCGTGACCTCGACCCGGGGCAGGCGCTCCCGCCGGACCACGACGTCGGCGCTCCAGTGGCCCGCGGGGTCGGTGATCGTGACGCTCACCTCCCGCCCGTCGTCACGGTGGAGGCCGATGTGCAGCTCGGTCGGCTCTGGGACGGGGTCACGGCGCCGGCGCCGACGGGGCGCGCCGGCCGGCGGTGGCGGCGGGGGGAGGGTGACGACGTAGGACGCGCCGGGCTGGCGGTGATGCCCCGCGACCAGCCGGACCTGGGTTCGGCTCCCCCCGGTGAGGGGGTCGACCGCCTCACCGGAGGAGGCGAAGCGCAGGCCGTCCCACTCGGCCCAGAGGGCGGGGGCCAGCGCGCGCGCCGGGCCCAGGTCGAGGCGGCGCACCGATCCGTCGGTCGTGATCTGCACCGGGTCGAGGCTACGCGGACCTTCGCCCGGATGGGGGAGGGGTGGGCGGCTCTCGGATCGGTACCGTCGCCGGTCGTGGCTCGCTCCGACGACTCCATGCCGCCGCGGGCCCGGCCCTGGCCCGACGAGCACGAGCCCACGGCGTTCCAGGCGGCGGTGATCGCGGCGGTGGCCGGGCTGCGGCCGGGCGAGCTGGCGACCTACGGCGAGGTGGCCGAGGAGATCGGTCGGCCCGGCGCCGGCCAGGCCGTGGCCAACGTCCTGCGCTCGGCCCCCGACCTGCCCTGGTGGCGGGTCCT
>DATHEV010000723.1:0-5139 GCA_035318405.1 Iamia sp. | reverse complement strand
ACGCTCGGCTGGGAGAACCCCGCCTGGATCCCGCAGGGCTACGGCACGGGCGCGGCCAAGGGGCTGACGACCGCGGACCTACCGGATCACGCGTATTGGGAGCAGTGGTTCCCGGCCGACTGGGTCTCGGAGATGCGCGAGCAGATCCGGCTGTGGTTCTACTCCCAGCTCTTCATGTCGGTCGTGCTGACCGGCCGGGCGCCGTACCGGAAGGTCCTCGGCTACGAGAAGATGCTCGACGAGACGGGCCGGGAGATGCACGGCTCCTGGGGCAACATGATCAGCGCCGAGCAGGCGTTCGAGGAGATGGGCGCCGACGTGATGCGGTGGCAGTACTGCGCCCAGCCGCCCAACCAGAACCTGCTGTTCGGCTTCGGCCCCGCGGGCGACATCAAGCGCCGGCTGCTGACGCTGTGGAACAGCGCCTCCTTCCTCGTCCAGTACGCCGTGATCGCCGGGGTCGCCCCGGACGCGACGCTGCTGGCCGGCGGTCTCGACCCCGACGACGACCCTCTCCTGACGGACCTCGACCGGTGGGCCGTCGCCCGCACCGCCCAGCTGGTGGCCGAGGCCGAGCAGGGCTACGAGGAGTACCTCACCGTCAACGTGATCCGGGCCTTCGAGGCCTACGTCGACGACCTCTCGAACTGGTACATCCGGCGGTCCCGGCGGCGCTTCTGGGACGGCGATCCCACGGCCATCCGGGTGCTGTGGTCGTCGCTCACCACCGCCCTGCGCACCGTCGCCCCGGTGATGCCGTTCCTCACCGAGCACCTGTGGCAGCGCCTCGTGGTCGACGCCGTCGACGCGCCGGGCGATGTGCCCGCCTCGATCTTCCTGGCCGGCTGGCCGTCGGCGGCGACGCCCGATGCCGAGCTGCTGGCCGACACGGCCGCCGTCCGCCGCGTCGTCGGTCTCGGCCGCCAGGCCCGTGACAAGGTCGAGCTGGGCCTGCGTCAGCCCCTCCGCCGGCTGGTGGTCGAGGGCGAGCCGCGCGTCGCCGCCCACGTCGACGAGATCGCCTCCGAGCTGCGGGTCAAGGAGGTCACGGTGGGCACGGTCGAGGCCACCCAGCTCAAGGTCCGCCCCAACCTCAAGGTCCTCGGCCCCAAGCTGGGCAAGGACGTGGTGGCCGTGCGCCAGGCGCTCGAGACCGGCGCCTTCGTCGAGCGCGCCGATGGCGGGTTCGACGTCGCCGGCCACAGCCTCACGGCCGACGAGGTCCTGGTCGAGCGGACCGAGAAGCACGGGTGGTCCGTGGCCGCCGCCGACGGCGTCACCCTCGCCCTCGACACCGCCCTCGACGACGAGCTGCGCACCGAGTCCCGGGTCTACAACCTGATCCACACCGTCAACGGCATGCGCAAGGACGCCGGCCTGGCGCTCACCGACCGCATCGTCCTCACCCTCCCGCACGCCGACCACGAGCTCGACGCCCACGTCGAGTGGGTCAAGGCCGAGGTGCTGGCGGTGGAGGTCGGCTACTCCGACGTCGAGGCTCCCGTCATCGCCAAGGCCTGACGTGTCCCGCGCCCCGCTCCTGGAGCGGTTGACGGCGCCCGACGGGCGCATGCCCCGCCCGGTCCAGCCGGGGTGGCTGCTCGCCCTGATGGTGGCCAACACCGTCGCCGCCGTGGGGCTCTTCGGCGACATCGCCCGGCACGTCTCGCTCGGCTTCGCCGTCGACACCGAGTCCGACTTCCTGTCGAGCTGGCACCTGGTGCTCTACGGCGGGGTGGCCGGCGTCGCCGTCGTGCTCGGCGCCTTCGCCGTGGCCTTCGGGCCCCGAGCCCCGGTCGTCGTCCTCCCCAGCGCCAGCGGCGGGCTGGCCGCCCTCACCCTCGGCGGCATCGTCGACGCCGTGTGGCACGAGGCCTTCGGCATCGAGGCCTCCTTCGGGGCCCTCGTGAGCCCGCCCCACCTGGTGGTCCTCGCCGGGCTGGTGCTGCTGATGATCGCCCCCATCGGCGTGGTCGCCGACGGCCCGTCGGCCCCGCTCGACGCCGTCCGCTCGCTGGTCCTGGCCCTGTCGGTCACGTCGCTGCTCGTGGTGATCTCCCTGTTCACGGGGTATCTCACCCCGCTGATCGGGGGCAGCGAGTTCCAGGCCGGCGCCTACGTCGACGCCCTCGTCGGCACCAGCTACCTCGACTACGACACGTCCCGGGGGCTGGGCGTGACCCTCTGGTTCGGCACCCTCCTCAGCCTCGTCGTGGTGCTCGTCCGGGCCCGGACCGCCCCCGTGGCCGGCACCTGGACGGTCGCCTTCGGCCTCCTCGGCCTGGCCCCCCTCATCGCCTCCGGCGAGGTGACGCTGCCCCTGACCGCGGGGCTGGTCGTGTTCGGGGTCCTCTCGGACCTCACCGCCACCCGGAGCCGCCCCCACCCGCTGGCGACGGGGCTCACGGTGGCGGCCATGTGGGCGGCGATGTTCTCCGTCATCGGCGCCCGCGGCGACCTGCTCTGGGGCCGGGAGCTGTGGGGCGGCGTCATCGTCACCGGCTTCCTGGTCGGCACCGCCACCTGTGGTGCCATCCGGTGGGTCACCAGCCCGGCCCGGGTCGCCCCCCGCGCCGACGTCGGGCTGTGAGGGGTCAGTGGGTGGGGGTGAGGCCGACCTGGCCGAGGATCCAGGTCCAGGTGTCGGCCGCCGCCTCGTCGTCGAGGTGGACGCCGTCGGGGCGCAGGTCGTCGATCAGCTCGTTGCCGTCGTCGCCGGTGCAGACCCGGGCCGAGTAGGGGGCGATGGCCACCCCGGGGTGGGTGCCGAGCTGCTCCATGAGGACGGTGTTGATCGTCCGCAGCCGGTCGGCGTCGCGCTCCTCGCCGTTGGTGAGGTACCAGCGATAGCAGGGCACGTCGAGCCACAGGACCGGCGCGTCGGTCTGGCCCCGGATGACGGCGACGGCCCGGTCGACGGCGGCCCGGTACACCTGCTCCCACCGCTCGCTGCCGACCTCGACCCGCTCGCCGTCGATCACCGGGTCGAACACCTGGCGCAGGCCCAGGCTGACCACCACGGCGTCGGCACCGCTCGACAGGGCGCGCGCCCACTGGTCGGGCCAGCCGGCGCAGGTGGGGGACTGGGGCTCCTGCCGGTCGCCCACGACGATCACCTCGCCGACGATGTCGCAGGCGCCGTGGTGCGCCCCGCCCACCCGGGCGGCGCCGCTGTCGGGGATGTTGCGGAGCAGCACGAACGCCTGCGAGTCGCCCAGCACGACGAGGCGGGGCAGGACCGGCGCCTCCGGCGTCGCCGCGCCCGTGTCGTCCGCGGACGCGGCGGGTGCCGGTGCCGGTGCCGGTGCCGGTGGGAGCGTGATGACCGAGGGTTCCGCCGCGATGGGGGCCGACGGGGCGTCGTCGTCGCGGGGGGCGAACGACACCGCCCCGACCACGACGGCGGCCACGATCGTCGCCCCGGCCAGGGCCCGTGCGGGATGGGCCAGCCGGGCCCGACCCTGGTGGAACGGCACCTCGATGCACCGGTGCACGAGCTCGGTCAGCGCGAGGGCGACGACGACGCGAAGGCCGTCGAGCGCCAGCCACCCCATGGTGAGGCGCGGGGCGTCGAGGACGACGATCACCGGCCAGTGGATCAGGTAGAGGGTGTAGGAGCGGGCGCCCAGGGCCCGCAGCACCCGCCCGCCGAGCAGGGTGGCGAGGGGGCCACGGTCGGTCGTGGCGCAGGCGACGACCAGCCCACCGACGGCGACGGCCACCAGCAGGAGGAGGCCCCGCGTGTAGGTCGAGGCCGAGGCCGGGCGCAGCGCCAGCGCCGCCCCGGCGAAGACGGCCAGGCCGCCCAGGCCCACGGCGGTGGCCCGGTGGCGCCGACGGGCGGCGCCCCCTCTGTCGGTCGACGGCGGGGGCATCCGCAGGGCGATCGCCGCCGCCGCCGCCCCGACGAGGAGCTCCTGGGCCCGCGTGTCGGTGCCGTCGTAGACCCGGGTGACCGCGGTGCCGCCGGCGATCAGGTGCCCGGCCCACCAGGCCGAGGCCAGCGCCCCGGCGCCCAGCACCAGCGGCAGCCGCCGCCGGCCGACGACGGCCACGAGGGCCATCAGCAAGAGGGGCCACACCAGGTAGAACTGCTCCTCGATCGCCAGCGACCAGGTGTGGCGCAGGGGCGAGGGCTCGAACGACGAGAAGTACGACTGGTCCGTCTCGATGAACCGCCAGTTGGCGATGTAGAAGAGCGTCGCCCAGGCGTCGCCGCGCAGCCGGCCCGGGTCGAGCGTCGCCCCCGCGGCCTGCACGGCGACGACGGTGCCGGCCGTGACCGTGAGCAGCACGGGCGCCAGCCGACGGGCCCGGCGGGCGTAGAAGCGGGGGAGCGACACCCAGCCGTTCCGGCTCCGCTCGACCAGCAGGAGGCTGGTGATCAGGAACCCGGACAGGACGAAGAACCCGCTCACGCCGAGCCAGCCGCCGTGCAACCAGGAGCCGCTGCGGAGGTGGAAGAGCACGGTGACCACGACCATGACGCCCCGCAGGCCGTCGAGCAGCGGCCGGCGGCGCAGGTGGGGCCCGGGCGACGGGACCTCCCCCGGTGCGGCCGTCGGGTCCGGCGGGGTGGGGGACCGGCGGGCGGCAGGGGCCCGGTCGGCGGCCTCGGGGCGCGAGAGGGTCGGGAGGTCGGTCGTCATCGGTGGGGGTCGGCGACCGGTGCGGGGCCCGCCCGGCGTCGAGCCAGGGTTCGCCGTCGTCGCCCTGCACCCTGCCTGACAGGCGCCGCCAGCGGCCGCCACCCCGGGGGCCCCGACCCTGGGTTCCGGTAGCGTCCCCCGCATGAAGCGCCTGCGCGTCGCCGTGTTCGGAGCCGCCGGCCGGATGGGGAGCACGGTCTGCGGGGCGGTCATCGACGACCCGGACCTGGAGCTGGTGGCCGCCATCGATCCGCACCACGCCGGGATCGACCTCCGGCAGGTCAGCCGGCTCGACACCGACCTGGTGATCGAGCCCGACGCCGAGCACATCGCCGCCTCCGGGGCGCAGGTCGCGGTCGACTTCACCCTCATCGACGCGGCCCGGGAGAACATGGCCTGGTGCGCCGACAACGGGGTCCACGCCGTGGTGGGCACCAGCGGGGTCACCGACGCCGACGTGGCGCGGGCCCGCGAGCTGTTCACCACCAGC